>NZ_BBRU01000443.1:0-430 GCF_001431085.1 Candidatus Symbiothrix dinenymphae | reverse complement strand
CTCGTTAAGTATCTTGTGCTGAGCACAATTACTAAAATATCAAAGCGCGTTTTTTTGCTTGTTATCTGTTTCTGTTTTCATATTTTTGCCAAATCTCTTTTCATTTTTGTAATCACATCAAGCAACGGAGGCACTTCGTTTAGGAGAACATCAAAAATTATATTGGCATCCACTTCAAAATAGTGATGTGCAATTATATCACGAAGCCCCATAATCTTACGCCAAGGAATAGACGGATACGCAGGCAGTAACTCTTTGTTGGAATGCTTGTCAAGATTTTTCACTTCTTCCCCTATGGCAAAAAGTCGCATATAGACACCGTCTAACATCAACATTCCTGACGGCGTAGTCAAAAAATCATCGCCCGTAGTAATGATTTCCGTACTTTCAACAAGCAGCAAAAGAGATTCTTCAATATGCTGCAGTGCTT
>NZ_BBRU01000442.1:0-431 GCF_001431085.1 Candidatus Symbiothrix dinenymphae | reverse complement strand
TACCAAAGCATTACTCGTATCATTAGAAGATGAATGTGAATGTTGGGAGAAGTCTGAATTGCTGGAAATCACAAAGCCGGAGTACTATTTGGACGGTATTTTGTCTTCTTTCCCCGAAGGGAAAACATGTAAAGAAATTGAAGTGAGGTGTTTGCGGCTATTAGAGCGGCAGTTTGACGAGGACAGAGACCCGATAGAAAAAATTCTCGATGACAATTCCATAGCCGTAGCTAAATTTCTTATTTCGCCCTTGGCAACTGCCGAGATTGCCTTGAATCGGTTGCAAAAAAAAGAGGGTTGCGCCTTAGTTGAAATTGGTGCGGCTCTGACATACGTGTCAATCTACAAAGACAGTAAATTGAAATTCCTGGTCACCATCCCCTTGGGTGGCGATGCTATTACGGCTGATATCAGCGCATTAGATGATTTTT
>NZ_BBRU01000441.1:0-431 GCF_001431085.1 Candidatus Symbiothrix dinenymphae | reverse complement strand
GTGTCCGTGGTGATTTTACTTTCGTCGAGCACGCGGGAATCCGCAAACAATGCTTTCAACTGCGCAATCTTGGCTTCAAGCATCCCTTGAGCCTCTTTTGCCGCATCGTACTCCGCATTTTCGGACAAGTCGCCCTTGTCACGTGCTTCTGCTATTTGCTTCGTGATTGCCGGTCGCTGCTCGGATTCCATTTGAGTGATTTCCGCCTGCAGCTTGTTGTAACCATCTCTCGTCATGTAAGTTAACGCCATATTTCTTTATTTTTGTACAGACAAATAAGAATTTCGAGCAATTTCTACCCGAAACCCTTACTTTCTTCACTATTAATTTTCTTATCGGCTGCAAAGGTACACATTTTTTTTTGTAATCGGCAAGTTTTAATGATTTTTAACAGTTCAACTGCATCATCGCATTGTCTTTACCTTTTCACC
>NZ_BBRU01000440.1:0-433 GCF_001431085.1 Candidatus Symbiothrix dinenymphae | reverse complement strand
CGGTCAACAATCCATGAGTGGTAGCGACCTACTTCCAAAATTTCCGGTACATTGTTGAAAATGCGGTCGGGTTCCGTGATGCCGATTTGCGTGGAAATGCCGTGATAGACATCCTCCAGATTGATGAGTTGCCCGCCAAAGGCTTCTGCGATGGCTTGATGCCCCAAGCACACACCCAAAATAGGCTTTGTCGGCGCAAAACGTTGGATGAGAGGCAGCAGCAAACCGGCTTCCGAGGGGATGCCGGGACCGGGCGAGAGGATGATTTTATCAAATCGTTCCACCTCGTCCAACGCGATTTTGTCGTTGCGATGCACCTCTATATCCCTATAACCCAGCTCTTTAACCAAGTGCGCCAGATTGTAAGTGAACGAATCATAATTGTCAAACAGTAATATCTTCATCTGTAACTAATTTGTCCTAACTTTTCGGG
>NZ_BBRU01000439.1:0-433 GCF_001431085.1 Candidatus Symbiothrix dinenymphae | reverse complement strand
GGTTTGGGCAAATGCGAGGGAGGATAGGGCGGCGAATGTTAGTCCGCCCCAGAAGCCTTCCCATGTTTTTTTGGGGGAGATGCGTTCGATGAGGCGATGTTTGCCGAATTTCATGCCTGTCAGGTAGGCTCCGGTGTCATTCACCCAGATGAAAACAAACAATGCCAGCAAGAAAATTGGGGTGTAGCCCTCCTGAGTGAAAGCCACAATATTGAGCAATGAAAACGGCAAAGCAATATAAATCTGCCCAAGAAAAATATAACCCAAATGCGCAATATGGTCTTCATTCTCAACATAAAGCTCTGCAACCAAAACACTTACAAGATAAAGCAAATAAGGCAAAAAAATCAACAATTGGTAACCGGTAACTGGTAACTGCAAACTGGTAACTGGTAACTGGTAACTGGTAACTGCAAACTGGTAACTGTAAAAG
>NZ_BBRU01000438.1:0-433 GCF_001431085.1 Candidatus Symbiothrix dinenymphae | reverse complement strand
GGTTCGTTGTATTTGTGCCAAAACGTGGCATAAGTTGAAAAAAATCCGTTTGCTACCAACATTTTGTCCCTGCGGAATAAAAACATTAAGGAACTTATGGTGCATTGATAATGCGTTGAGCCATTTCAATCTATAATTAATGAGGCTGCAATCACGCGATGTATGAGTACCACAGAACCACCTACGGTGTAAATAATCGCCATTTTCTTGTAATTGGCACGGCGCACATCTGCGCCATATTGCAATAGAGACAAATTGAAGCGAATAGGGAAAGCTGCAGGGTTCTGCGATATCTTCTCTATTTTTTCAAAAATACCATCCAAATAGCGAATCGCGGTCAAAGGTAAACTATATGTTTCTGTTATAGTATAAGATAACTCACACAAATCATCCATTGCTGTTTCTGAAATTTCAACAGAATACGTCATCGTTC
>NZ_BBRU01000437.1:0-434 GCF_001431085.1 Candidatus Symbiothrix dinenymphae | reverse complement strand
CTATTGGAAATAGTAATGGAGGTAATACCGCTGCAATCATAGAAAGCATAATTGCCAATACTTGTAACCCCGTTGCCTATCACAAGCGCAGTGATAGAAGTGCGGTCAGAATACCACGGCGCAGTGTCGGACGAGTAATTGTCCATTGCCCCTGTGCCGGTAATGGTGAGGGTGCCATCACTGAGAGTGTAGGAGGTTGCTGCAACCGCGCTACTTGTGCTCAAGCAGCATACCGCCGCGAGCGTCATCATTGTTTTTTTGAGCATTTTTGCTTTCATAAAAAATTTGTTTGCCATTGTCTTAAAAGTTTATGGACTAAACTCTTAATCTCTATCGGCAAACTAAAAGCGCAAAACTGCTCGTTGATTGCTTATTTTCAAACTCTGGTACTGGAAAAACCTCTTGTAAACAAATAAGTCCGAAACAATTCACGC
>NZ_BBRU01000436.1:0-435 GCF_001431085.1 Candidatus Symbiothrix dinenymphae | reverse complement strand
GAGTAATGGGACGGGTAGCGTATGCCGCTGTTACCGCTGCGGGCAAAACGTAGGTATCCTGCCTTTTTTTTGCGGTGTGAAGTGCGTATAATCCCGTATTCATAATGCGTTTGGCTGCTACCGCGGCTTTCCCCCATTTTTTATTGTCTTCGGTTTGACTGATGTAATGTGCGCCATCGCTTTTGCGGGTCCAGTCGCTGTATAATCCGCCACTGCCGCCGTTAAACCAGGGACTGGCTGCATACAAACGAACGCGGGAAATAACTGCCAGAGCTGCCTCTTTGGCCGGAATGGTTATTTCGAACGACGAGCGGTTTGCGCGTGACGGAAGGAATGTGGCCGCTTGTTCCATATCTTTACAAATTTGCTCCACACAGTCATCGTAAGTGGAGCGTTCAACGGACAATACCTCCGGCGCGGCGTCCACGGCAAATC
>NZ_BBRU01000435.1:0-435 GCF_001431085.1 Candidatus Symbiothrix dinenymphae | reverse complement strand
CAACATTTGCGAATGTTGTGAAAGTGTTCATCCAATCTTCATGTTCACCTTGCCCGCGCTTATAATTCAAGAAGCGGTTTAAAACTACCTGAGTAAGGTCAGATTCGGTGTAAGCACCATGATGACTTTCTCCTAACACGAGAATTTTCTTCCCGTTGTACCCTTTTGTGGCATATTTTGTGCCAACCCAAGGACTAAATTTTACATTTTTCATATTTTTTATTTATTTATGTTTTCCTACTCTTACGGCTTTGTAGGGCTTGCCTATACGTTAATAAGAACTTGCTCGTTGAGGTCTAAATCGAAGAACTTTGTCAACCCATGTGCGCACGGGCTGTCCACCCATTTCGCCCGGCGACCAGCGTGGCATCTTTTTGATAATGCGGATAGCCTCCTTTTCAAGACTGGCATCAGGCGCAGTGAGCACCACAACAT
>NZ_BBRU01000434.1:0-436 GCF_001431085.1 Candidatus Symbiothrix dinenymphae | reverse complement strand
TATCGGACATTTATCGGACATCGCTCACTTTATAATAGGCCGATTTATTATCCCCTATTCTTACTAATACGCTCAGTTGCACCAATTCGTCTAAGTCTCTAAATGCTGTTTTTGCTATTACTTCATTTATTTCCTGATATTCGCTATTAGTGATTTTCCCCTTTTCTTTTACATACAAAATCGCTTTTATTTGTCGTTCGTTCAATCCCAAATTTTGCAATTCTTCTTCCGAAAAACGGTCTTTGAACAGCCTTACGATAAATCCGCCGCCATCTTCTTCCAATATAGGTGTTGGCAGTCCTGCCAATTTGCAAGCATCAACGATTTTTTGAATACCGCTGCCCCACGAATCAATGTAACCGCCAAGAAAACACGCTCCTGCAAGTATCGGATTTCTCGGATAAGAGGAATGTGATTGCGTCAGTTTGTCGAGCGT
>NZ_BBRU01000433.1:0-5533 GCF_001431085.1 Candidatus Symbiothrix dinenymphae | reverse complement strand
GAATCCCCCCCCCAAAAAACTGCGGCGCCCTTTGGGGTGCCCCATGCGCTGCTTCAGCGCAAATTTTTTGCCCCCCCCCCCCCCCCAAGAGGATGCTGCTTAGCAGCAAAGGTTTTGCAAACTTTGCAAAGTTCGCGAACTTTTTGTTTTTGCACTTCTTCTTCATAAAAATAACTTTTAATGTTTAACAATTTTTGTTGTGAATTGCCACTATGACAACTCGGCGGCAAAGGTAAGGAATGTTTTTTAATTGACAATGGATTTTTTTGACTTTAACACTTCAATATGTTAATGTTTGTTAATTTCGTTATTATCGTCATTGCGGGCTTGACCCGCAATCCCCTGAAAATCAATTTTTTATTAAGTTTGTTCCTGTCATCTCTTTTGGTTGCTCCAAGCCCAATATATGGAGGATGCTGGGGGCTACGTCTGCCAGTTTGCCGTTTTCGACCTCTGCGTTTTTGTTTTCGGACACATAGATGCATGGCACCGGATTTAGGGAATGTGCCGTGTTGGGCGTGCCGTCGTCGTTGATGGCGTAGTCGGCGTTGCCGTGGTCGGCTATGATGATTGCCTCGTAGTTGTTGGCTTTGGCGGCTTCGATGGTGTCTCTCAGGCAGGCATCGACTGCTACAACGGCTTTTTCAATTGCGCTGTAAATGCCTGTGTGACCTACCATGTCGCCATTGGCATAGTTCACCACGATGAAGTCGAACTTTTGCGATTGGATGGCTTTCACCAAATTGTCTTTCACTTCGTAGGCAGACATTTCCGGTTGCAGGTCGTAGGTTGCCACTTTCGGACTTGCCACAAGGATGCGCTCTTCGCCGTCGAAGGGGGCTTCGCGACCGCCGTTGAAAAAGAACGTCACGTGGGCGTATTTCTCCGTTTCGGCGGTGTGCAATTGTGTTAGCCCTTTACTTGAAAGGAACTCACCTAATGTGTTGGTTACATTGTCTTTATCGAACAAAATATGCACATTTTTGAAACTTGCATCGTAAGGTGTCATCGTAAAATATTGCAGGTTAGGGATGGTGTGCATCTTCTGCTCAGGCATCTCCTGCTGCGACAGCACGGCGGTCAATTCCTTGGCGCGGTCGTTGCGGTAGTTGAAGAAAATCACCACATCGCCGTCCTGAATCACAGTGAGGGGTTTTCCGCCTTTCGTGCAGACGATTGGCTTGATAAATTCGTCGGTCAAACCATCGCGATAGGATTTTTCTACTGCGGCAACGGGATTTTCGGTTGCCTCCCCCATCCCACTCACAAGCAGGTCGTAGGCTGCCTTTACGCGCTCCCAACGTTTGTCGCGGTCCATCGCATAGTAGCGACCGATGACTGAGGCGATGTGTCCGGCGGAGGTTTTCAGATGGGCTTCCAACTCTTTCAGAAAGCCTGCTCCGCTCTTGGGGTCGGTGTCGCGACCGTCCATAAAGCAGTGTATAAACGTCTTTTCGATGTCGTACACCTTGCTGATGTCGGTCAATTTCAGCAAATGCTCCAGCGAACTGTGCACGCCGCCGTTGGAAACAAGCCCCATCAGGTGTATCTGTTTGCCGTTTCTCCGGGCATAGCTGTACGCGCGCATGATTCCTTCGTTATCAAAAATCGTGTCATCGCGGCACGCCTTGTTGATTTTCACAAGGTCTTGATACACAACGCGTCCGGCACCGATATTGAGGTGTCCCACTTCCGAATTGCCCATTTGTCCGTCGGGCAACCCCACGTTTTCGCCGGAGGCTTGCAACTGCGAATAGGGATACGTTTTCAACAATTCGTCCCAATAAGGTGTTGGTGTAGAGGAGATTACGTCACGCTTCGTGTGGTCGCCAAAACCCCAACCGTCGAGGATAACCAATAATGCTTTCTTCTTTGACATTATATATATACTTTAAATTTCAATTCGGGCACAAAAGTACAATTTTTTTTTGTTTTTTGCGTGCTATCTCAATTTTTTTGCCTAACTTTGTAAAAATTAAAAAATTAGATGATATGAAAAATTCGGAATTGTTTATTGGGCTGGGCGTAGGGATAGTCTTGGGCGCAGCTATTGGAGCCTATTTGGCGAGTGATGATGAGGTGAAAACGGAGTTGGTGGACAAGGTCAAAGACATCGTCAAGGGCAAAATGGACACCGCCAAAGAGAAGCTCAGCCTGTTGGCAAGTGCGGGCGTTGAAGGGCTTGTTACTTCGGCGGCTTCGGTTGCTCCGGATGCTTCGGCTGCATCGGCTAAATCTGTTAAAACTGCCAAATCATGAATCGGGACTACAAACTTGGGGATATTGCATCCTGCATCAAGAACGACCTCATTGGGTTGGGAGTTACAAAATTGCAACTGCTTAAATTGCAGGGGTTTGAGAAATTGTCGCGCATCGGGGCATTGCTTCTTTGGAACATCATCGTGATTTTTCTGGCATTTTTTGCTTCGCTGTTTGCATTCATCGCGTTGGGTTTTTGGTTCAGCGACTTGGTGGGCAATTTTGCGGGCGGATTTGCCTTAGTGCTGTTGCTCTATGTGGGCATCTTTGGCATTTTCTTTGTCTTCCGAAACGCCATCTGCACCGGTTTTCAGAATAAATTACTGAGAGAATTAGAGCAAGATTTTGAGTTTCAGAGTTTAGAGTTTAGAGTTTAGAGTTTAGAGTGCTGTATGATGTATCTCTGTTTGTATTTGACGGATGCTCAAATTCGTTGTAAATCTTTCTGACTGTTTCATAACCTAATGGGGCACAATTTTTGTTTTCATTTTTATAAATTATTTACAATTTTCCAAATACCGTGGTTCAAATTTTTGCAACACATACAATTCCAACTCATGGTCGCCCGAAACCGTAACGCTTTCGACATACTCCCAATTATTCTTCTCGAAGTTGAATAAAAAGATGTCTACATCTGCCGGGTATTTAAATACACGCATTATTACCATTTCATCGTTCATTTGTTCTGCTTCAGGAACGTCTATATAGGAGGCGTATTTTTTGTTGTCAAAAACCGTTATAACAAATTTAAAGTGTTGTTGTCCTAATCGTTCTATAAAATTAGCCATATCCAAATTCCAAATATTTGCAGGAAGATTCCATTTTTTCAATGTATCCACATTATTAAGATGATATTTGTTCAATAAAAATTGAATAGAATCTTCTACTTTTTGATTATCTACTAATCTAAATTTATAGCTTTGCTTAAAATAATCTTTCTTTGTGTAGGTGGGTCCCCCCTCCAAAAATGGCTCTTTACACCTAAAATCATACATGTCCTTGTATTTTAAATACCAATCATTATTTTCTCCTTGCATTTTAAAAGCATGATAATCCAATTCTAAAACATCATAAGGTAAAACAGTATATCCGGCACCTAACTTATTATTCACAATAGGTACTGGATTTTTTACAAACACATTAAACTCACTTTGCATTTGAGCTGTAATAATGGTGGTTTGACACAAAATAATGAGAACAATTACTGTTTTTTGTAATAAGTTAGCGAGTGCTTTCATTTGTTGTTGTATTTATATTTAAATTAATAATTTGTTTATTTGCTGTTTCTGCATCAGTATAGTCCGTAACTGATGTTTTATAGTTTTTAAGTTTATCTACATAAGATCGAGGTAGATAATATCCTCTAAAATAAGATTTTCCAGATAATTTGATGTCTTTCGTTGAAAATTGAGAGACTTTAATCTTATCCGATTGATTTCCACCTAAACATAAAATATTATCTTTTCCATTTCTTCCTACCACAAACGCCACATGTCCTGAAGTTTTGAAATTTCCGTTACTATCCAAATTGGTGAAAACCGCAATGGCTCCAAAAACAGGTTCTGAAATTTTTACAAACTCTGCATGATTTAAGAATGTTTGAGAACCTGCGCTTTTTGTGTAGGCTGTTCCCGATTGCCTTAAACACCAATTGGCAAAACTGGCACACCATGCACTTGGGTCGCAATAATGACCGGATTTTTTATCGCCACAAGGACAAAAACTATTATGACCGCCATTGCGATGGTATTCTATGCCCTTGGAATACAATGGTGCTTCACATTCCAGAATACCATCCATAGTCTTCGCCTCTGTAATGGCATAATGCACCCATGGCAAATAAGTTATTGTCTGTTGCTCTTTTTTCTTATCTACATCCGCTTTATCATCACTTTTCTGCTCTACCGGCGCAGAAACAGCACCGGACGGATTTGCCGCAACTTCTTTTGCCACAGTGGTTTCTTCCATCACTGGCACTTCATCATCAGCAGCAGCAACCTCTTGTGCCACAGTGGTTTCTTCCATCAGCGGCACATCATCAGTAGCAGCAACTTCTTGTGCCACAGTGGTTTCTTCCATCACCGGCAATTCATCATCAGTCGCTGCAATTTCTTCTTCACCGCCCTTCTCATCATCGGAAGTAACTGCGTATTCCTCTATAACAGAGGCTTTTTCGGGCGTGGCATTTATTTCCTCTGTGGGTGGCTCTACGTTTTCGGTCAAAGTGGCATCGGCAACTTTCACCGGAACTTCTGCTTTTATTGTATCCTCAACTGTGGGGCGTGCTGTCAGTATCGCCACAGCATCTGCCACTTTCTCAATCTCGGCTTTTGCTGCATTCACATTCAGCAGGGCGTGCGGATTTGCAACACTTTTCCAGTTCATCTTAAGTATTTGGTTATCAGTGTTTACTGACAGGTCTGTGTATTCACATAGTATTTTTGCGTTCCATATTTCTATCCAAAATAAAAATAAGCCTTTGTATGTGCCATCTCCCTGTGCGTCAGCCGATTGCAGAATGTAACGACTGCCCCCGTCACGCGGGTCAATGATGGTGTCGCCCACTTGCAAGTCGTTGCGAAGTGGCGCATTACTAATTGGGAGCGGCTTGTTCTCCGCACCACACGCACAATCAGGGCAAAATTCTTCTACTTTTGGCGGCACAGGCACTGTCACCGACTGCCAAGCGGAAAAAGGACTCGGATTTTTCTCATTGCCATTGCAAATTGCTTGCACGCGCATCCGATAGGTAATGCCTTCGTCCATGGCAGGGGATGTAAACTGATTGTCATAGATGTTTTCGTGCACTTTGGAATAGCCGGACAGAGGATTATTCACTTCCACCTTGAACGAGGTATGATTCGCTGCCTGCCGCCAGCGCAAATTTGCCCGATTCAGTTTTCGCTCAAGCGTAAAATTCGTAACACTATCGCATTTGCATTGATAAGTAAACGTGCGGATAAGGCTATGTCCCCCTTGGTCGAACGGAATATTGCCGAAGACATCGGATGCCGTCACCCGCCATGCGTATCTCATTCCCGGCTCAAAAAACAGCGTTGCCGGTTGAAGCACCAGATTAGTGTTCGCCTGCGTAGTCGTGTAAAATGTTGGCATCGAGGCTGCTATGACGTAAGGGTCGATACCCGCCACGCGCATTTCCCACATCTCAAACTTGTATTGTATGTTGCTGCCGGGCACACCCACCGTGGACGGCAACCACGAAAAAGTGAGCGGCATCCCCTGAATTTGCCCCATCTCGGCGTTTTCCTCCGGC
>NZ_BBRU01000432.1:0-436 GCF_001431085.1 Candidatus Symbiothrix dinenymphae | reverse complement strand
CCTGTGGAATGGGAAGACCACGGTAAGTTCTATTTGGTATCCGACATAACGTTATACGCGCAGTGGACTAAATTGGTAACAAGCGTGAGTCTCAATGAAAGAAATCTCACCCTGAGCATCGGCTCCGGGTCGCAACTGACAGCCACCCTCATAGCCACGATAGAACCCGGGAACGCCACCAACAAGGGCATAACATGGACAAGCAGCGACCCAAGCATAGCCACAGTAACTGCCACCGGCATAGTAACGGCAAAAAAAGTAGGTAGCACCCTCATAACGGTAACCACCGATGATGGTAACAAAACGGCGACTTGCGAAGTGCGTGTGATGGAGAAATGGACTATTGTCAACATAGATGCCGAAACAGACGGTAAAATACTTGAGATATTCGGCACCGGTGAAATGCCGGATTGGGGCGATGCCGCAAATCTCGCGC
>NZ_BBRU01000431.1:0-436 GCF_001431085.1 Candidatus Symbiothrix dinenymphae | reverse complement strand
GTCATCTATAAAGCCTTTTTCCCACAGAGGCAACGGAATATCATAATTTTCAATATCAGGATATTGAATTTTCACCTCTTCCCACAATGGCATCGGGATAAAAACACCCATTGGAATGCCCGTAACGTCTTCTAATACTTGTGCTTGTAACATAATTTCATTGCTTTAACTTTCTGCAAAGATACGGCAAAGTTTTGAATAAGCAAAATGTTTTTGCTTTTTTTCCAAACAGTGTTGAACACGGTAGTTACAAAGACCACAAAATAGCTGAGATAGAAATAGAAAAATCGCCATCCCTGAACAAAGGATTTGACACCTTACAGCAAGATAGCGATTTGTTGATTGCTATTCCTGAAATCAGAAATGCTTTCGAGTGCAAAGGTACAACAAATAATTTAAATAACCAAACCGCGATGGGCAACCATCAAATTTACAG
>NZ_BBRU01000430.1:0-436 GCF_001431085.1 Candidatus Symbiothrix dinenymphae | reverse complement strand
AAGCAGCAGAAAAAAAAGCGCAGGAAGAAAAAGAACGTCCAGAAAGAGAAGCCCAAGCGCGTGAAAAAATGAGAAAGAAATTAACAGCAGAAATAATAAAATATACATTTTGGATCATATTAATGATAGTAGCTAGTGGAGCGATTTTACTATCATTAATATATGAAATAATTGACGATGATAGCACCGTAGTTTGGATTGTTTGTTCATTTGTTTGGTTTTGTTTTTTCATATCTTCCATAGTCACTGTGATTATCATATGTGAAAAATGTAAAAGATTATAGAAACTTCGATAAATTATAATGGATAAAAACTCATTATCAAAAAAAGAACTTTGCACACAGTTCACTACCCCCGCCCTCGAAAAATCGGGTTGGGATAGGAAGTTGCAAATCTCTTTTTGCGAAGATGAAAATTTTGTCCATTCCGAATTAAA
>NZ_BBRU01000429.1:0-437 GCF_001431085.1 Candidatus Symbiothrix dinenymphae | reverse complement strand
GCCTTTCATTCGCTCGTCGGTCATCACGAGTACGACCTACATTGGTCCGATTATGACGCTCTGCCTCGGCAAGCGCGGCATTTTGGTGAAGCAGGACTACATCTCCGGCGACCGCGTGGAAATCATTTTTGACCTGCCGCTGGGCGAAATCGTGATTGATTTTTACGACAAACTGAAAAGCATTTCCAAAGGCTATGCCTCGTTTGACTACCACCTGCACGACTATCGCCCCTCAAAATTGGTCAAGATGGACATCCTGCTCAACAGCGAGCCGGTGGACGCGCTCTCCACGCTGACCCATATCGACAATGCGGTAACGTTTGGTCGCAAGATGTGCGAAAAACTGAAAGAACTCATCCCACGTCAGCAGTATGACGTGGCAATTCAAACCGCCATCGGCGCAAAAATCATCGCCCGCGAAACCATCAAAGCCGTCC
>NZ_BBRU01000428.1:0-437 GCF_001431085.1 Candidatus Symbiothrix dinenymphae | reverse complement strand
CTTGCGCCCCGCAAGCCTGATTTGGTGCTGTCCGGCATCAATCATGGCAGCAATGCCTCCATCTGCGTCATTTATTCCGGCACTGTCGGAGCTGCATTGGAAGGCTGCATCTGGGGCATTCCTTCTATCGGTATCTCATTGACAGACTACGAGTTATCAAGCAATTTCACAGAAGCCGCCCACTATGGCAAATTAGTGGCAGAGAAAATCCTGAAAACAGGTCTTCCGCGTGGCATCTGCCTCAACCTCAACGTGCCTAACATACACCCTGTCAAAAGGTTACAAGTCTGCACACAAACCAAAGGCTATTGGGACAAAGAATTTGAAGTGTCAAAAGATGCGTTTGGTCGCACCGTCTATTGGATGGGAGGCTACTTCGTCAACGAAGAACCGGACAACAAGCAAAGCGATGAATACGCCCTCGCCAACGGCTACGC
>NZ_BBRU01000427.1:0-438 GCF_001431085.1 Candidatus Symbiothrix dinenymphae | reverse complement strand
TTTTGTCGGTAAGCACCTTCCGGAAATCCACATACGTTTTTATACCTTTGGACGGTTTGCCTGCACTGGCTAAAGCCTTTTCAGCGTGCTCTTTAAAGCGGTCCAATTTGCTTTTATAGACATCGCTGGCAGCAACTATCTGCGCGCGACGGGCAAATTCACTGGCAAGTCCACGGGACTGAACGCCGGTACCAATAAATCCAAGCGTGATTGCATCGCTTGGTGCTGTAAATCCTACTCCGCCCATTACATGGCGCGGAATAATTGTTAACGCAGCCGCAGCCGCTAAACTTGTTCCTAAGAACTGTCTTCTTGTTACATTTGTTTGCCTCATGTTACTAAAATTTTTTATTTGTTCAAAATCGGGGCAAAGTTAAGCAAAATTTCTATTCAAACCAAACTTTTTTTTGTTTTTTTTCCTCCGCAAAATTTGATGCG
>NZ_BBRU01000426.1:0-439 GCF_001431085.1 Candidatus Symbiothrix dinenymphae | reverse complement strand
TTTTGCTCCGAATTTGGACGAACCTTCCAAGCGTGCGCTCGCGTTCAGGAAATAGCGACCGTCGTAGTTGTACATAGCGCGGGCAAAAAAGGATGCCAATTTATCCCGATATTTGTGGCTCGACATATCCACTTTGGCTTTTTCACCGGTTTTGATGCCTTCGCCCAAGCCCAGATTGTTGAACAAAATATCGTCTAAGGGGAAATTGGAGTTATAACCCTTAAAACCCTGATTTTCATCTGTTTGATAGCCTTGCCCCAGCAATATCTGGAAGTTGTGCCGGTCAAACGAATTGATGTATTGCAAGGTGTTTTCGACCACCTGCTGCGCTTTGTGTTCCTGCTCCTGATTGGCTTTTCCGCCGCTGCCTGCCGTTTCGCGCAGGGTGTTGGGCTGATATTTGCCCACCCATTTGGAGGCGTTTTGCACCGAATAGAAG
>NZ_BBRU01000425.1:0-440 GCF_001431085.1 Candidatus Symbiothrix dinenymphae | reverse complement strand
GCGCGTAACGCCTGAATTGGAAACCAGCGACACCCCCTCCTCTGCGTGCGTGAGGGGCTTTTCCACCACATTCACGTCCACCGTTGCCAATTTGCTTTTGGGTTGGCACGCACTTGTCAGCAGGCAGCAGCCAAGCAGCAGGATTACAGCATTTTGCGTTTTCTGAACCACAATTCGTTGAATGTATAACTGATTGTAATTTTCACATAATATTCGCTGACCATGCTCGGTGCTTTCGGACGAAGCATTTCACCTGCCACCGCAAAATTGAGATACGAGCGGCGGTCGAGCATCGGAACTCCTACGCCAAGTGTGATGCCATATTCGTCATAGCCGCCTTTCACCGTTTCAAAGTACGAACTGCTGTAATATGCCCCTGCACGATAGCGCAATTTGTAGTTGTATTCGCCGCCGAGGTTGATTTTCAGGCGGTTAGTGAG
>NZ_BBRU01000424.1:0-441 GCF_001431085.1 Candidatus Symbiothrix dinenymphae | reverse complement strand
GGTGTAGGTGGCCGGGTCAAAGACGCTTTTGCCGAAGATGGGCTGTGGCACAGGTGCGTAATTGTGTATGGCGGTCAGTGCGACGCAACCACTAAAAGCCGAATTGCCAATCTTTGTTACGGTAGCCGGAATGGTGATGCTCTGCAAACTGCTGCAATCTTTAAAGGCTTGAGTGCCAATACTTTCGATATTGTCGGGCAGCGTGATGGATGTGCACGCATGCATATTGTAAAACGCATTGGCTCCTATGGTGGTCGTGCCCTGAACTACTGCGGTGGTAATAGTGGCGGCGTATTTTTCCCACGGCGCGGGACTTACGGAACTGCCCCAATCCGGCATTTCTTCGGTGCCGAATATTTCGAGTATTTTGCCGTCTGTTTGTGCTTCTATGTTGGCAATATTCCATTTCTCTATCACACGCACTTCGCAAGTTGCCGTTTT
>NZ_BBRU01000423.1:0-441 GCF_001431085.1 Candidatus Symbiothrix dinenymphae | reverse complement strand
TAATACAACATTCCAAACAGCCAAAGCGGGATTTTGTTCTTATGCCCTATTTCAATATCATCGGCTACTACAAAACTGTTCGGAATGTCTTTTATTTGGTCAAACGTTTTTCTCTTTCCGCCGACTTCAAACGTGTAGTTATCCACGATAAAATCCCCCTGTGGTGCAAGTATAACATTGGCGATGGCACTTAACTGATTAACAAAAAATGTTTCTCTTGCACTGCCGATGTTTGCATTTTCGCCGTACAAATAGGACAAATTAGTGTTGTTCAGCAATACTTTGTCGGGCTTTGTAAGGTCGCCAATCGTTTTGTTTTTGTAGGAAACCAAATTCAACAATTTTGCATTTGCCAACAATGACAAATACTTAACCGTATTGTTTCTGTTGCTGTCTATTGCATTGCTTAAATCTGTAATATTCGGCGTATAAGGCACTAAT
>NZ_BBRU01000422.1:0-5560 GCF_001431085.1 Candidatus Symbiothrix dinenymphae | reverse complement strand
TCTTGACGGCAGGATTGCAACTCTCTCTCTAATTTTTCTTCGCGCTTCGTTTTCATAAATTGCTATTATTTAATTGTTTATAAGGCGCAAAGGTAGTGCTTTTTGATGAGTTTTGCAAATCCGTTTGAACACCCTACCCGCAGGGACAGCACTTTATTAACCGTAGACTTCAGCCTACGGTATAGGTGGGCAACGCAGTCCTTAGTCCCGCATGGGACGGCACTTGAGATGGGTGCAATTTTGCTGAATAACAATGTGTCGTCCCATGCGGGACTAAGGAGGGTGGGCTCCGTCACTCCCGTAGGCTGAAGTCTACGGTTAATAAAGTACTGTCCCTGCGGGACACAGAACGCCGCATTGTGCTGTCCCTGCGGGACAAGGAGCGAAACCCAAGTGGTATGATTGCGGATAGTCATAAAATATTTTAATGCGTTGCCCATTGCCTGTCTGGCGGCAAATCCTATTCTATTTTTTATTATTTTTTATAAAATCGGCAGGGGACACAATTTGTATTTTACTAAGGGGCTGATAATCTTTTATATTTCTCGTGATAATAACATCTAATTCAATGCTTTTATCATTTATGTTTTTCCATTAGGTATTCATACTTGGCATTATCTAATTCCTCATCCGTCATATTTTTAAAAATACCGGTCCAATCTCTCACGAAATCTAAAGCCGAATACTCTTTCTCTTTTTTGACCGGCTGCGGTTTAGGAACGATGATAATTTCCACTTCCATGTTAAAAAGTTGCGGCTCAAAAGGGAGGGTTATAACGCCCTCTTCTGAAATTCTTGTGTCATATTTATATGTTTGCATATTGTGATATATTAAAAATTTACAAGTGCAAAGGTACAATTTTTTTGAATATAAACAAGGGGTATTATTTTTTAGAGCAATCTATAAATTTGCATCAACTGTTCTGCAATCGCCTTTTCCGAAAACCGCTGCACATACGTTTTGCCGGCGGCTATCATGCTGTCGGATAGTCCCTTATTGCCTAAAATTGTGTTTATTTTCTTTGCCAATTCTGCATCATCATTGGGGGCAATATAGACAGAATCGGGACCGCCCGCCTCTTCAAGACACGACCCCGTTGCCGCAATCACCGGCACACCACAGCTCAACGCCTCAATGATGGGAATGCCAAATCCCTCAAAAAAGGACGGATAGACAAACACCGCCGCAGATTGATAAATGGCGGGCAAATCCTCAAATGCCACATTATTAAGAATATGCAAGCGGGTTGATAAGCCTTTTTTTGCGGCATACACCTCCACTTCCGCCTGATAGGGCGTGGGTTTGCCCACGGCAACCAAGTGAACGTCTTCCGGAATTTTGCTCAACGCTTTGACGGGCAACAGTAAATTTTTACGGGCTTCGATGCTGCCGACAGATAAAATGAAACGGTGAGGCAAGTTATATTTTTCCAATTGGGGCGCACTCGCAGGTGCATCCCGGCGAAAATTCGGATGGCAACCTTGATAAACTACCTCTATTTTTTCTTCGGGAATATGGAAAAATGCTATAATATCGCGTTTGGTGCACTCGCTGACGGCAATTATTTTATCCGCTTTTTCGCAGGCACGTTTAAACTTCGCCCGATAAATCTTCCGGTCAATGGGTTTGTAATACTCCGGATAGTGCAGAAAAATCAAATCATGAATCGTTACCACCGTTTTGACACATGTTTTTTCAATTCCAACAGGCAACTCGTTGCTAAGTCCATGAAAAACAGCGATTTTCTGCTCCTTAATATCCCTTTTGACCCCAAAAAGCCGCCAAAGCGACGGAAACAGTTTAAAAATTTCTCTCGGAAATACAAAAGAAATGTCTGTTCGCGCAAGAATAGTCTTTAATCGGCTATTTTCCTTTTTCTTGGGGGCAAAACACACATAGTGATTGTCGGAAAAATAATCCGACACTGTTTCAATCACATACCGGCTGTAGTTCCCCAAGCCCGTATTATTTTGCACCGCCCGCTTGGCATCAAATCCTATTCTCATTGTGCATATAAATTTAAGTTCTTCAATATCATTCAATAATTACCCATTTGCCGCCCTTGTCGGGACCTTCGCGCCTCAGTAAGCCTTTGGCTTTGAGTTTGTTTGTATTATTTATTACTGCCCGTCGAGAAATATTTAGGTTTTTTGCCAATTCATCTATCGTGATGTGCGGATTTCCCTGTATGTAACCGAATATAGAGCGAAGGTTTTCAGTGAAGTTTTCAGTGAAGTTTTCAGTTTTCTCTCCTGCTTTTCTTTTCTGTTTTTCTGTGCCTTTTTCTAGGTCTTTTCCTTTTTCCGTAACCTTTTCTGTGCCTTTTTCTAGGTCTTTTCCTTTTTCTGTAACCTTTTCTGTGCCTTTTTCTATGTCTTTTCCTTTTTCTGTAACCTTTTCTGTGCCTTTTTCTAGGTCTTTCTCTTTTTCTGTAACCTTTTCTGTGCCTTTTTCTATGTCTTTTTCTAGGTCTTTCTCTTTTTCTGTAACCTTTTCTGTGCCTTTTTCTATGTCTTTTTCTAGGTCTTTCTCTTTTTCTGTAACCTTTTCTGTGCCTTTTTCTAGGTCTGTCCCTTTTTCTGTCCCCTTTTCAGTGAAGTTTTCAGTGAAGTTTTCTGTTTTCTCTCCTGTTTTTCTCTCCTCTTCTTCTGTCCCTTTTTCTAGGTCTTTTCCTTTTTCTGTCCCCTTTTCTGTCCCCTTTTCAGTGAAGTTTTCAGTGAAGTTTTCTGTCCCCTTTTCAGTGAAGTTTTCAGTGAAGTTTTCTGTCCCCTTTTCAGTGAAGTTTTCTGTTTTCTCTCCTGTTTTCTCTCCTGTTTTCTCTCCTGTTTTCTCTCCTATTTTTCTCTCCTGTTCTTCTGTCCCTTTTTCTACCCATCCCGACATATCAACTTTGCCGTCTTTTAGCATAAATGTGATTTTTGTTTTGTCAATTGTGGTTTCAAATAACACTTCTTGTTGGGTTTCTTGCTTCCATACGAGCATTTTGTCGAAGCCGTAGCCAGCATTTTCGCATAGTTTGGCGGTGCGAAACAGTTTTGCCAATACCGGATTGCGGGGGACGGAAACGTCCTCTTTCATCAGTTCGGCAATCGGGCGCGGCAATGTTCCGGGGTTTTCAAATTCAATCCGGTTAGTGAAAACGCGGATGCGCGGCTTCATCGGGCTGAAATAATCCGCGTGAATCAGCAAATTGATTAGGGCTTCGCGCAACGCATCCAACTGCTTATTGTCTTCGCGACCAATGCCTAAATCGCCGATATACAGCGGATTATCGGCATAAATGCGCAGGCGTTGAACAAGCACAAAGTAGTATTCCCAAAGATTTTCCTGCTCTTGAACGCGGTAGGTGTAACGCGGCTCGGCATCTGCATACGACAAGCCGGGAATTTCCAAATAATCTATTCTGAAATCCGGAAAGCGGTCTTGTATTTCATCATTGTCGCCTAAAAACAGCAAGCCGCCATAAGTCAATTTATCATTTTTGACTAATTGCAAATTATGATTGAAAGTATTGTCATCCAGCGCATTATAAGTCAATTCCGGTAACATTCGCCTCAGATAATCGCGAAAATTTTTGTAGGATGCTTTATTGAATGAGTCCACCGATGTACCTTCAACAGGTTTGGACGACATCATGCCAAACGATTGGTCGCGATATAGCGCGTTGATTTCGTATTCCGTTGCCCGCTGGTCGCCGCTGGCTGCACGAATGAACGTGTTTTGCAACGAATTGAAATAGATGGGTTTTACCTCCGCCGATGGGATATAAAACGCCAAAACGGTTTTCCCTTCAATATCATATTTATTACAATCAGGTTTGATTACTACATTAAATTTGTTTTTAGAACGCAAAGTGGTTACTAAATCTTGCTCCATTTTTTCCGGATTATTCACGCCCGTCACTTCAAACGTTTTCCCGTGCTGGGCAACACCCAACACAAGCCAGCCTCCCGAAGAGTTGGAAAACGCACTGACCGTTTCCCAAGCATCCTTGGGAAGTTCCACAGATGCCGCCTTGACTTCAAAATCGTCCCATTCGACATCCGACAAACGCTTAAGCAGAGTTTCTTTATCCATTTTTTGTACGATGATGCAAAGGTACAACTAATTCTTCCATCCGACAGGCAATCTCTTTCCCTGCAAAAGCCACGCCCAAGAGCGCGATGCGCTTGTTTTCGCCAGCATAGCGTTCATAATACCGCCGAGCGTGGATTTGTGCCAATGCCTCGTCTAACAGTGCATCAGTTGTGGTTGTTCGCGCGTTGGCGTATTTAATCTCTGCGACTACTACCCGCTCTTGCCATGTCCACACGGCATCAATGCGCCCTTTGTCGGTATTCACTTCGGCATCCACCTTGAAGCCCAGCATATTGAGCCACAACAGCAGCATGGAATGATAATACTTTTCATTTTTTCCCCACAATTGGTTGGGGATGCGGGCAAACATCGCTTGCAGGTTGCGCTCAAATGACTTTGGGTCGCCGTCCAACAATTGTTGCATCATGCTGTCTTGCATTGTGGCAACGTCTGTCAGCGAATAATCAGTATAACTTGCCATGATATGTGTCAGCATTGCCAGACGAACTTCCTCGTTCGGAACTTCCAAGGTATAAGACAGTGTTTTGTTAAACTGACTTTGGATGATTTTTTTGACGGTGAGGTAGCCTGTCTGAAACAACAGCACTTTGGTGTTTATCTTTTGAATATCAAAGGCATCAGACTCAGTAGCAGTCATTTGAGTCGGTTCCAACAAAAGCCTCACATCCCCTCGTTCCTTAATCAAATCCACCAAAAAAGTGGGCGAACCCGTTGCAAACCAATGGTCTTTAAACACCCTTGCCGCAAACAGCAATAAAGTTGAGAAGGGATTATAGACAAAGTTGAAACCATCCCAAGAATAGCCATCGTACCAACGCCTTATTTCATCTATCGTTTCCTGTTTGGTTGCTTGTCCTTTTGCCGCCAACAGTTCAATATGAGCGTCAAAATTGGATTCTAATTCGGCTTGTGTATAGCCACAGATGGTGGCAAATTGCTCATCAAGTGTAATATCGCGCAGATTGTTTAACCCCGAAAAGATAGATACTTTGGAGAATTTGGATACGCCCGTCAAAAACACAAAACGCAAATGCTCATCGGCAGCCTTCATCACCTGATAGAAATCATGAAGAATGGTGCGCATTTTGTTAGCCTTTTTCAAATCGCTCAAATGGTCGATGATTGGTTTATCATATTCATCAATCAAAACCACTACTTGCTGCTTTTTGGATTGATGCAGTTTGTGAATTAACTCGCTAAATTGGTGGGCTACATCGTCCGTTTCAAGCACGATTTCATTCGCTTGCGCGATTTCCTTCAAAGACGCCTTTAACGAACGAACCAAAGCCTCCGGCGTGTGAAGTGCCATCCCCCCAAAATCCAAGCGAATCACAGGAAATTGTTGTGTCCAATCCCAATTATTCTCAATCCACAGCCCCTTAAACAAGGCTTTGTTGCCCTTAAAAATGGCTTCCATTGTGCTCACCAGCAGCGACTTCCCAAATCGCCGCGGGCGCGACA
>NZ_BBRU01000421.1:0-441 GCF_001431085.1 Candidatus Symbiothrix dinenymphae | reverse complement strand
CTACACTCTCAGTGATGGCCCCACCACCATTACCGGCACAGGGGCAATGGACAATTACTCGTCCGACACTGCGCCGTGGTATTCGGTCCGCACTTCTATCACTGCGCTTGTGATAGGCAACGGGGTTACAAGTATTGGCAATTATGCTTTCTATGATTGCAGCGGTATTACCTCCATTACTATTTCCAATAGTGTAACAAGTATTGGCTTTCGAGCCTTTTATGATTGCAGCGGTATTACCTCCATTACTATTTCCGATAGTGTAACAAGTCTTGGCTCTCAAGCCTTTTATGGTTGCAGCGGAGCAGATTCATTAAGCACAGGCAATGGGCTTTTAAGCATTCCTCCTTATGCTTTTCAGAATTGCAGTAATCTTTCTTCAGTAACCATTGGCACCGGTATCACCAGCATTGGCAGTTCTGCTTTTGATGGTTGTACCTC
>NZ_BBRU01000420.1:0-442 GCF_001431085.1 Candidatus Symbiothrix dinenymphae | reverse complement strand
GTTGGATAGAAACACGACCGGCGTGCTCCTGCTGACCAACGATGGCGATTTGGCGTCTAAATTGACCCATCCGAAATTTGAGAAAAAGAAAATTTACCACGTCTGGTTGGACAAAGATGTGAGCATCGAAGACATGGAAAAACTCGCGAAAGGCATTGAGTTAGACGATGGCGAAATTCACGCTGATGCAGTCAGTTACGTCACCGAAGATGCGCGCGACCAGGTTGGCATCGAAATCCACTCCGGTCGCAACCGTGTGGTGCGCCGTATGTTTGAAAGTCTTGGCTACCATGTCAACAAATTGGACCGTGTCTATTTTGCCGGTATGACAAAGAAAAATTTGAAACGCGGTCATTGGCGTTATCTCACTGAACCGGAGGTAAATATGCTACGACAGGGGAGATTTGAATAAGTAGAAACTTAAAAAAAAGAGCTTTTATGT
>NZ_BBRU01000419.1:0-442 GCF_001431085.1 Candidatus Symbiothrix dinenymphae | reverse complement strand
GCTGCGCAGTTTGACGGGAAGCACGCGCAAAACGAACTGACTGTTGAGGCTATTTTGCAATATGTTTCGCTTGACGAATTGCGGACGTTTGTTGTCAAAAAAGCAAAGTATAACAGCGACTTGGCAAAAGCCATTACCTTTGAATTTGCCGAGAAATTGAAAAAGCCTGCCAAAACAATAGATGCAAGCGCAGATGACGAAGCAACAGATGCCGAAGCAACAGATGAAAATTTCTATAAACCGCTTGTTGAAGCCGATTTGAATGAGGTTGAGTTTGATGCAGAACGTTTTTATGACTATGATTATGACAGTGATAGAGACGTGGATTTGAGCATTTTGAGAGATTGGCTCAACAAGGCGGAAAAATTTGTCGAGCAGCAAGAATACGATGATGCTTTGTTGGTTTGCAAAGCCGTGATTGAAGCCTACGCCGATTGGTATG
>NZ_BBRU01000418.1:0-443 GCF_001431085.1 Candidatus Symbiothrix dinenymphae | reverse complement strand
ATTTTAATTTATAAAAATATGAAAAAGAAAATGTGTTTTTTGATGCTTTTCAGCATCGCAGTGATTGGTTTAGTTGCGCAAAGCGCAAAAGTGGATTTACTTAGGTCGGGCAATAAGCCGCCTATATCGGTACAAATCAGAGGTGACTCTGCCTCATTAAATTTAGGGACATCCACAATCAGAGCCGTAGGTAGCAATCTGAATTTGAACGGCGTGAGTATCGACAACACCCTGTTGAAAGCGAGCGACAGTACGCAAACGCTTAATTCAAACGTGTCCGTTGCCGAAGGAAAACAAATTTTGTTCAACGACGGCAGCGTGGACGAAGCCTTAATCGGCTATCACGATTATGGCGGTTGGACGCGGGGGGGAGGGGGGGGGGGGGGAAAAGGGGGAAAGCCAAAAACCCCACAAACAGGGGGGGGGGGAGGAAAATAAAAAAA
>NZ_BBRU01000417.1:0-444 GCF_001431085.1 Candidatus Symbiothrix dinenymphae | reverse complement strand
TCGGACGACAGCCTCCGGCTATCGCTCAGCAGTTTCAGAGGTGTAGAACACCGTTTGGAAAAAGTTGCCCACGTGCGCGGAGTGGAGTACATCAACGACTCGAAGGCGACCAACGTCAATTCGTGCTGGTATGCGCTGCAAAGTATGAAAACTCCGACCGTCCTCATTCTCGGCGGCACGGACAAGGGCAACGATTACCGCGAAATCGAATTGCCGGTGATTGAAAAATGCCGCGCCCTGATTTTCCTCGGTGCGGACAATGCCAAACTGCACGCCTTTTTTGACGGCAAAGTGCCCGCTATCACCGATGCCGGCTCAATGCGCGAGGCAGTCACACAAGCCTACGGTCTGGCTCAAAGAGGCGACACCGTGCTGCTGTCGCCCTGTTGCGCCAGTTTCGACTTGTTTCAAAACTACGAAGACCGCGGCAGACAGTTCAAAGAA
>NZ_BBRU01000416.1:0-445 GCF_001431085.1 Candidatus Symbiothrix dinenymphae | reverse complement strand
GATGCCTGTGCTTCCGCTGTTAATATTGTCCCGCCCTGTTTTCCAAACTCTTTTGCTCGTGTTGGTATTTATTTTTTACTACCATCACGTCGCTGAGCGTGCTGAAATCGGTGAATAGTTTGACTTTCAGGGTGTTGTAATTGTCGTCTTTCTCTCGCTCAAAACCGGCAATCGTCCCTACGAGCAGTCCGGCAGGGAAAATGGTGGAGTAGCCGCTGGTCAAAATGGTGTCGCCCACTTCAAACGTTACATGGCGAGGCAGCTCCGTGAGGTAGGTATAAAGCGGATTTCCGCCGTTCCAGACCAGCGGACCAAACGATTTATTGTTTTTAACCATGCAACTCGGATGAAATTTATCGTTCAGTACAGGGATGACTTGCGAAAAATGGGCTGAAACCTGCTTCACAACTCCCACGATACCTCTGGGCGAAACGACACCCATATC
>NZ_BBRU01000415.1:0-445 GCF_001431085.1 Candidatus Symbiothrix dinenymphae | reverse complement strand
TTTGCGTTCAGCAGGTAGCCGTGCAAATAGTTGCCCTGCGTGGCTGTCTGCTTGAAAACCTCCTCGCGCAACAGTGGCGGCACAAACACAAAACGGGAGTCTGCATCGGCGCGGGAGTTATTGGCAATGGACAGCACAAACAATTTTTTGGCTCGGAGGCAAGTTACGCGCGTTACTAATTTCAAACAGAACAATTGCGACTTATCTTCTGCCGGAAAGCGATAGTCAGGATGCAAAAACGCATATTGATGGGCAACACAAACATACGGCACCTTGGGCGGAAACAGCATATAAGCAAACCCCATCAGCATTTCATAAAAGTTGATGACCACATCGGGCTTCAACTCTCTGATTGCTCGCTTGATAAATAGTAAACCCTTGATATAGCGCGGAATGCGTACCAGATTGTAGCCGATAGTCGCTCCTGTTTTGGGTCGGTCTGTAC
>NZ_BBRU01000414.1:0-445 GCF_001431085.1 Candidatus Symbiothrix dinenymphae | reverse complement strand
AGCAAATATCGTCCGATATTTACTTATTCATAACTTAGCGTAAATATCGGCGGCAAAGGTAAGGATTTTTTTTTGAAATACACTCACTCCAAAAACTCATCCAAATCTTTGTCCCGCAGATAAAGTCAAATGATATGATTGCGGATAGTCATTAAATCTAATGATAAATGGCAAAAATGCAGGGCGTTTTTTCCAATTTAGGGGTGTTTTTTCGCCATTCAGCGATGGTTTTTGTAAAAATCCGTTCATTTTCGGTGGTGATGTCGGCGGCGATGCAGAGTTTGGTGGTGGGCTTGCAGGTCTTCAGGATGTCGTCAATCATTTTATTGTTGCGGTAGGGCGTTTCGATGAAAAGTTGGGTCTGATGTTCAGCGTAAATGCGCTGTTCCAACTGTTTAAGCGTTTTCAGCCGCTCCTCGCCGTCGATGGGCAGGTAACCGTTGAA
>NZ_BBRU01000413.1:0-446 GCF_001431085.1 Candidatus Symbiothrix dinenymphae | reverse complement strand
CTCCAATTGTCTTTTATATCCACCGTCAAAGCATTTGCATCCGCTGACAAGCGCGCCTCCTGCCGTTTTAACGCCTCCAAAGGAGTTAATTTTTTGTTACTCATAATGAAAATATATAACTGTAATAATTTTTTTTGTTCTTAACTCTTATTTGTGCTTTACCTTTTCCTAACTGAAATTCCTTCGTTTTGCAAATATTGTTTTAAATCTGCTATTGGGATTTCGTTGAAGTGGAAGATGCTGGCTGCGAGGGCTGCGTCGGCTTTTCCGAGGGTGAATACGTCTTTGAAGTGTTCTTTTTTGCCTGCGCCGCCGGAGGCGATGATGGGGATGCCTAAGTTTTCTGATAATTGCGCCAATGCTTCGTTGGCGTAGCCTGTTTTTGCGCCGTCGTGCGCCATAGAGGTGAACAGGATTTCGCCTGCGCCGCGTTTTTCGGCTTCTTT
>NZ_BBRU01000412.1:0-446 GCF_001431085.1 Candidatus Symbiothrix dinenymphae | reverse complement strand
CTTCAAAATACTGAGGGTCGTCCATATTCAACATCAAAATGGCTTTCGGATTTGTCTGCTGCATCAATTCGTTTATCAGCATACGAAATAGTGAGGACTTTCCACACCGCCGGATACCCGTAAGTATCTGAATATGCCTCGTTTGCAGATTTTCTAACAACCTGTCGTACACCTCTCTTGTCTGCAAATGCTGATAGCATTTGCCGCTCCAATGCGGATTTTGCTGAATTATTGTCTGTTCCATATCATAAATTTTCGGCAAAGGTACAACTTTTTTTCGAAAAAACAACAATTTTCACGAAATTGATTTCGGAAAATTGTGTTATTTAACGAAATTGATTTCGTCAAATGGTGCAATTTAACGAAATTGATTTCGTTAAAATGTGCATTTTAACGAAATTGATTTCGTCAAATTGCATATTCGTCAAAGACAAACTATTTCCTTG
>NZ_BBRU01000411.1:0-5849 GCF_001431085.1 Candidatus Symbiothrix dinenymphae | reverse complement strand
AGAAACCAGTCATTTTGTTCCACCAAAAGATGATAAGAGAAATGCATGGGACTGTATACGTGATAATGACGATGGAGCCGATGTTACCCCCCCCCCAAACGACTAGTGTCTCGTCGCACAGCGAAATCCTCCTTCCTGCCCCCATCCGATACGTTTGCCGTAGCATCTGCCGACGCCGAAGCCCTGTCGCGCGTTGTCCTGCGTGACAATGCCTTTGGCGGCGCAACTGCTGACGTTTGTCCCGGTAGTGCGGCTAAGAACAAGAAAGATAAATACGACATCGACGGCGATGGCAAAGCGGACATCCCCGGAGGACAGGAACAGGCAGTGACTGCGAAGGAAGTGTTGGAGGCGTGTGATAACGCTACCGGCAAAGGCAACGGCAACGGCGATGCGTTTGCCGGCGTGAGCGGCGCTGCTCGCGACCACAAAAAAATAGGAGAATTTAAAGGTGCGAGCATGAGTATTAACGTACAGACGATAGAGATGGATAATACCTCAACCGGCATATTCGGCGGTGCTTCCGGAGTTGCTATGGTCAGTGACTTTAATAATTCTGTTGCTCTGCGCGGTTCCATTGGCACCGGTCTGGAATTAGACCAGGAAGGAAGCGATACAGACAACTCCTCGGACGGCTCAACCACCGACCGCACGCAACGCTATTCATTCGGCTTTGTGCTGGCAGAAACAGGCAACACCGACGAGTTGAGCGTGGATTATGGCATCGACCCGCTGTCGGGAACATACATGTTCCGCCTGCGCGGCGGACGCACCAGCTGCCCGTATGAAGGCGAGCGAAAGACGAAGTTCTACGCAGAGGGAGAATACACCCTCCATCCGGCAACGATGAAGATAGAAGTGCCAAAGCTGGAAGTGGATAATGCCTACCGCTCAGACATCCCGACGGATGGACAAGGCGTGTTCACACTGAAGCTGCAGAACGAATCGGAATCGCACGAAACGGGCTATTTTGTCCTGAGCGTAGATGAATCGAGCAATCCTTATGGCGCAGTGGTTAAGATGGACGGCGAGCCATTAGTTGAAGGTCGCAAGTTCACAGTACCGTTTGGCACAGTCGTCCATAAGACGGTGACCATAGAGCGCGGTGCAGGCGACAGCTGCGAACACCACATACGCCTCATATTGGCTTCGGAATGCGACGGCACGGCATCGTATGCCGCCACCTTGCATGCATCGTTTTTGCTGGAAGACAGCGAAGTGCGCCTCAGCACGCCGAAAGGCGACAACTGGGTTCTCAACGGCACAGCTGCTGATGCTATACTCCCGTTGCTGATTACGGATTACGATGTGACCAAGCCGAACTTCGGCTATATCGAGTTGCAGTCGCGCTCCGCGAACCAAAGTTGGCAAAGTGCCTTGTCGGAGAAGCGCTTTTATGCGGGTGATATCGAAGGCAACACCATCGCTTGCGAGTGGGAGAGGCCTATGGACGGCACCTACGAGCTGCGCGTCGGCTATGTTCGCACAATGAACGACGGCACGCCTATTTCCACATCCTACTCAACAGCCATCAGAGGCATAGTGGACGCGGCAAAACCGCAAGTGCTGGGCACCCCAACACCGGTAGACGGCATCCTGACCCCGAAAGATGAGATTTCGGTGCTGTTCAACGAAGACATCGACCGAAGCGGATTCACCGACTACAGCCATGAAACCGGCGAGCATATTACGGTAACTGCCCTTACCCTCCAGACAGACCAGCATGGTAACGAGCTGGAGATACCCAACTATGTAGCCGAGTTCAGCGCCTCAACCGCCGGGCTGACTATCCCGTCTACTATGCTGGTGATGAACCCGTCTGACAGCTACCTGCTGGAATTTTGGTTCAGAGGTGCACCGCAGGCGGATGTAGCGCTGTTCACAGGCGGCGCCGATACCAACATCACGACTGTAGGCTTCAATGAGAACGGCAGACTGACGCTGCAAGTGAAGGAAACCTCCTATCTGGTGTCGCAGACCGACTTTTTGGATAGCAAGTGGCACCACTTCGCGCTAAATGTGCTGTATGGCAACGGCGTGTTCGTGTATGTCGACGGGAAAAATTACAAGCAACTGCCGAAGACCACATTGGCTGACGGCATGGCAGGCAACAAGTTCACATTAGGCAGCAGCTTCCGCGGCGGTATAGACGAGTTCAGACTGTGGCGCGGCACGCGCTCCGCCGAGCTTATCCGCGGCGATATGAACCACGGCCTGGACGGCACGGAAGCAGGTTTGGAAGCCTATTTTCCGTTTGAGAATACGCTTAACAACCAAGGTGTTTTGACATCAACACCAACCTGGCTCGACAAGAAGAGTGGCATCGCGGCAACACCAACAAGTGTCACGCTGACAGATGCCGATGCTCCGCCACTGAAGCCCGCGCGCGAACCCCAGTCGGTACGTCACACGGCGGTAGCCTCGCGCAACCGCATAGCCATCACGCTGACCGCACCGCCCGCCAGTATAGAAAACAGCACCCTGCACATCGCGCTGCAAAATGTGCAAGACATCCACGGCAATAAGGCAGACCCGATAACGTGGACGGCTTATGTGAACACAAGCCGTCTGGTGTGGGACATCCGCGACAAGAGCATCACCAAAAATTATTTGGAAGAAGTAGTCTTTGAAGCAAAAATTGCCAACACGAGCGGGCTGCAGGAGACATGGTCTGTCAAGGGCTTGCCGACGTGGCTCTCCGTATCAAAGAAAGAGGGAACCCTGCGTGCTTTGAGCGACGAGAGATTGACATTCACCGTCAGCGCGACCACGCCGATGGGCATCCACGAAGCCACCGTCTATCTGACGGGCAACGACGGGATAGATGCGCCCATGAAATTGCAGGTGGAAGTGACTGACCAGCAGCCT
This sequence comes from Candidatus Symbiothrix dinenymphae, assembly GCF_001431085.1. Lineage (NCBI taxonomy): Bacteria > Pseudomonadati > Bacteroidota > Bacteroidia > Bacteroidales > Candidatus Symbiothrix > Candidatus Symbiothrix dinenymphae. The sequence continues at coordinate 2,981 of NZ_BBRU01000411.1, read as the reverse complement.
GATTGGACGGTCAATCCGGCGGCTTTCCGGTATAGCATGAACCTCATTGGCGAGTTGCTCCTGAATGGCGCGCCTATAGAGAACAGCAAAAGCCTTGTAGCAGCGTTTGTTACCACCGACACCGGTGAGGAACAGTGCGTGGGTGTTGTTCCGCTGACACGCCGCGGAGAGGCATACCTTGTGGAGATGACGATATATGGCAACGAACGGGAGAAAATGCAGCAAGCGCTGCTCCATTTCAAGGCGTATGATGCCTCCGCAGGGGTTGTTTACAGCAAGGTAACGACCGAAAACCCGACAGAGATTCCTTTTATAGAAGGTGACACTTACGGCTTCGACAGCCCTGTCAGGATGAATATAGTGCAGGAGTATGTAGAGCAGCGCGTGCATTTGGCAAGAGGCTGGACATGGGTGTCGTTGAACACCCAGCCGGTGGGCAACGACACTCTGGTGGCTGCCGTCTTTGCACCGGTGAAGGCACAAACGCTACAGGCAAAAGACCGCTATTATATAGTGCGCCCCACCGCCACCGGCTGGACAGGCAATATGGAGGGCGTAGGAGCCGGCAGGATGTACAAAATGCAGATGACCGAATCCACCACATTGCCCGTCAACGGCAAGAAAATAGAGCCCGACAATGTGCCCATAACCGTGCACAGCGGCTGGACATGGCTTGCTTACACGCCAAATTTCAATATGTCGCTGAACGAAGCCCTGGCAGATTTGCAGCCAATGGAAGAGGATGTTATCAAGAGCCAAAACGGTTTTGCAACGTATATAAACGGCGGCTGGTTAGGCAGTATGGAGAATATGGAAGCCGGCACAGGCTATCTCTATCGGTCGAAAGCAGGTGTTGGAAAGACATTCTACTATCCGGCAAATCCGTCCTCTACCGTCCATGTATCGGCAACAGCGGCTGCAACCGCAGCTGCAACCGCAACCGCCGCAACGGCGGCGACCGCAACCGTCGAGCCGACACATTGGAAGCCTGTCAGCGTAGCGCAATATTCCGGCAACATGAGCATCATAGCCGAAGTGCGGGATAATGAGGAGTTGCTCACTCGTGCAGAAGTCGCCGTGTTTGCAGGCGAAGAGTGTCGCGGTGTGGCGAAGACTAACGACAAAGGGATGCTGTTCATCTCCGTAGCAGGCGATGCAGATGTGCCGCTCACGTTCCGAGTGTTTGACACGGCAAAGGGTGTTGAGCGTGAGGTGATGCAGGAAGAGAGGTATCAGAGCGATGCGATATTGGGTGCAGTGAAGGAGCCGTATATCATTCAATCACTCGCAACACCTCAGGGCGCCAATATCCGCATTAAGCCCACGAAAGTAAAAACTACGTTCGAGGTGGTCGCAGACAACGACAAAACGCTTCGCAGCATCGCTATCTACGATGTAAAAGGGCAGCTCGTGCAGCGAATTAGCGACGTGAAGGCATCCACCAAAAAAGTGGATGTAGCAGGCTTGGCTCCAAATGTTTATCTGGTGACGGTGGAGACCACTGATGGGGAGCGGCTGATGGCGCGAATTGTTAAGGAGAACTAAATTTAAATAAACTTTGTAAATTTAAAGAAAATTTAAAATGTGTATTAAAAAAAAGCCGTACCTTTGCGGCAAAGTGTATTAGTGTTTAAATTTGGATGATATGTTACAGACATTGCCCATAGGGATACAGTCGTTTGCGAAATTGCGCAAAGATGATTGCTTGTATGTTGATAAGACGGAGGAAATTCACCGTCTCATCACATCCGGCAGGGTTTTCTTCTTGTCGCGCCCGCGCCGATTTGGAAAATCGCTGCTGGTGAGCACGATGGAAGCCATCTTTAAAGGCAATAAAGCCTTGTTCACGGGGCTGTGGATTGAAAATAATTGGGATTGGACGCAACAGTATCCGGTGATTCGGTTGGATTTAGGGGAAATAAACAATGACACACCGGAAGGTTTGCGGAAAGGTCTTGAGGATGCTATTGCGCTGATAGCCCAACAACATAACATCACGTTGACAAGCACCGGTGCCGACAGTTTTTCCGAATTAATCAGAACGTTGCACCAATCAACAACGCAACGAGTCGTGGTTTTAGTGGACGAATATGACAAGCCAATTACTGACAATCTGTCAAATCGTGATATTGCAGAAGCTAACCACTTGGTTTTGAACAATTTCTATCAACGGCTTAAACCCGCCGATGAACATTTGAAATTTCTATTTTTGACGGGAGCGTCCAAATTTTCTTATGCTTCCGTCTTTTCGGGATTAAATCACTTGCGCGACATCACGCTATTTGATAAATTTGCCACTATTTGCGGCTACACGCAGACGGAGGTGGAGTTTTATTTTGATGCCTACATTGAACAATTGGCGCAAAAAGAACACAGGGCGAAGCAAGAAACAATAGATGAAATCAAGCGTTGGTACGGTGGCTATTCTTGGGATGGCGAAACGTTTGTGTATAATCCGATATCAACTTTAATGCTTTTCGGGCAGCAAGAGTTTACAGACCATTGGTTTGCAACGGGTTCTCCTACTTCTGTAGTCAATATATTAAAAGCGCACGCTGATGTGAAATCGCTTTTGGAGCCTGTTCGGATGGAGGCTATGGATTTTGGAAATATTGATATTCAGGCGATACATCCGCAGACATTGATGTTTCAGACGGGTTATTTAACAGTAAAAAAAATAGAAGAAAATCCGTTTGACGACATCGTGTACACATTGGGCGTGCCCAATGAGGAAGTGAACATGGCACTAACGACTCATTTAGTGGTTAATGATTAATGATGAAATTAAGAAATTTAAAAACTTAAAGATATGATAAAGAAATTATTTTTAGGAATTGTGCTTTTCGCAATGTGCGGCGTGCAGAGTGCGTCGGCGCAGGGTGCGTCGGTGCAGGGTGCTTATGACCATGATTTTGACAATGGCGAATTTGGGATGAAGCTATGGGTGGAATATGATTATATTGATATTCTTTATAAGTATA
>NZ_BBRU01000410.1:0-447 GCF_001431085.1 Candidatus Symbiothrix dinenymphae | reverse complement strand
GATATGCCGAATACGGTGCCACAAACCACTACGGTTGAGGCACTTAACGACAAATTCAATCGCGCATCGCAAGAGTCGATGGCAAATTACTCCTTTTTTATCGGTGCCACCAACGAGAATTTGGACGAGTTGAAACGCGTGGAGGCGAAGCGTGCAACCGCCATCAAAGTCTTCATGGGGTCTTCTACGGGCAATATGCTGGTGGATAATCCCGGCAGTTTGAATCGCCTTTTTGCGGAGACGGACATGATTATCGCCGCGCATTGCGAAAGTGAGGACATTATCCGTACCAACAAAGCGCACTATATCAACCAATTGGGCGAAAATTTGGATATTTCGTTTCATTCAAAAAATCCGTAGCAGTGAAGCGTGTTATGCCTCTGCCGGTCAGGCAGTTGAGTTGGCTAAAAAGCATCATACGCGGTTGCATCTTTTTCATCTTTCGAC
>NZ_BBRU01000409.1:0-447 GCF_001431085.1 Candidatus Symbiothrix dinenymphae | reverse complement strand
GAGTCTTTTTGTTTGGCTCGTATGCCAAGGGCAACTACCACGAGGACAGCGACATTGACCTTGCCGTTATCTTTCGCGACTACGAAAACGGCTTTGACCGCGAAACGGAACTTATGCATTTGCGTCACGAAATTGATATTCGCATTGAGCCGCACGCATTCCGCGAAAGCGAATTTACACCACAAGACCCGCTCGCATACGAGGTTTTGAAGTATGGGCGCGAGATAACTTAACGGTTATTTTTTCACCCGCTTCTCATTCTTTGCAATGAAATCTTTCCAGCCGCTGTAATGCTTTTCTGACTGCGGGCGAGTGCCCTGAAAATGGTGGCAGAGGGCTGCTGCTACGGCATCGGTGGCGTCCAACTGAGGCAGGAGATTTTCTTTTGGGATTTTCAAATACTTTTGCAGCATGTACGACACTTGCTCTTTGGTGGCTGTTCCGGTG
>NZ_BBRU01000408.1:0-448 GCF_001431085.1 Candidatus Symbiothrix dinenymphae | reverse complement strand
GATATGGTTTTTGATAGCCTATTTTGCAAACACCGCCATCATTCAACGTGCAACCGGCGCGCATTCGCTGGAGCGCAAAGAAAACAAGCGCGTTTACAACTTGGTAGAAAACCTGTGCATGTCGCAAGGGATGCCGATGCCAAAAGTGAACGTCATAGAAGACGACTCGCTGAATGCCTTTGCCAGCGGCATCAACAACCGCACATTCACCGTCAGCCTTTCGCGCGGGATTATCAACAAATTAGACGACGATGAGTTGGAAGGCGTTATCGCGCACGAACTCTCGCACATCCGCAACCGAGACGTGCGCCTGCTGATAGTGAGCATCGTCTTCGTAGGCATTTTTGCCATGCTGACGGAAATTGCGTTCCGCATGCTCCTCCACTCGCCCCGAAGCCGAAGCAGTAGCAACAGCAAAAACGGCAACGGCATATATCGTTGGAGCAGG
>NZ_BBRU01000407.1:0-448 GCF_001431085.1 Candidatus Symbiothrix dinenymphae | reverse complement strand
TAAAAAACCGCGTTCCAGTCGCCCTTGTAGGTCTTTAGCAAGTCCATTATGTTTTGCGTTTTGCGAGTGAGGCGTTCCAAGAGCAGGGCTGTTTTCCAGTCCGACAGAAAAATTTCAGGGATGTTTTTGATTTTATCCAAGCACGGCTGCCGATTGTCCATCTTCACAAACTCCGAATACCGGGTGTAAATACATTCCGGAATCGGCATCACCCACTGTGGAATCAGTCTGCCGGTTGAATCTTTAATTGTTTGATGGTCAATCACTTCCACTATGTGCAAAACAGTGGAATTGTACGCCTTGTCGGTGTCGTGACAGTGGCGATACCAATCGGAGGAGCGGTTGTGTATTTCAATATTGCCTGCCCACACTTGCCCATCCAAGCGAATTTTCGCGTTGAAAAAGTCCGGTCCGGCATCGGTATTGTAAATACCCGGGGTAATAACTT
>NZ_BBRU01000406.1:0-449 GCF_001431085.1 Candidatus Symbiothrix dinenymphae | reverse complement strand
GAAAATCACCTCTTTTTCGTTCTCCGACAGCTTTTGACGGAAGCCGTGTTGTATCTTTGTAGCATGAATAATAAGATAAAAGACATGGAGAAACAAACAATCATTATTGGCGACGTGCATGGATTAACGTACTGGAAAGAGGTCGTGAAAGACAATCCCAATTGTCGGTATGTGTTTTTGGGCGATTACCTCGACCCTTACCAGCCGATTAGTTGCAAAGCACTTATCAGCAATCTGAAAAAGATTATCCAACTGAAAAAGAAGCATCCCGACGATGTGGTGTTGCTGCTTGGCAATCACGATTTGCATTATTTTACATCGGATATGGATCCGTCGGTGCGATTCGATTTTGAAATTGCGGAGGAGGCTTCAGAACTGTTTTTGGAAAACATCGACCTGTTTCAGTATGCCCATCAGGAAGCAAATACGGTGTTTACGCACGCGGGGAT
>NZ_BBRU01000405.1:0-450 GCF_001431085.1 Candidatus Symbiothrix dinenymphae | reverse complement strand
GTGTGGAAACAACCCTGAAAATTATCAAACGGATTGAGCAGCGTATCGAACGCGATAAATACGTGGAAACTAACGAGTTAAAGAATGTACTGCGCGAAGAAATAGCCGCCCTTTTGCTGGACAATAAGGCGGATGAAATGGATGATTTTGAATTGCCGACCGCCTCAAAACCCTACGTGATTATGGTGGTGGGCGTCAATGGCGTTGGCAAGACCACCACTATCGGCAAATTGGCGCATAAGTTCAAACAGCACGGCAAGAAAGTTTTTCTGGGTGCTGCGGACACGTTTCGCGCTGCTGCGGTGGAGCAAATTTGCATCTGGGGCGAACGCATTGGTGTGGATGTGGTGAAGCAAAAAATGGGTGCTGACCCTGCCTCGGTGGCATTTGACACGCTAAGTTCGGCAGTGGCAAATAAGGCAGATGTGGTAATTATAGACACAGCAGGCA
>NZ_BBRU01000404.1:0-451 GCF_001431085.1 Candidatus Symbiothrix dinenymphae | reverse complement strand
GTACGGCTACGGCGAATTGAGTTACGAAATCGACACCCTGCGCCTGTTGAGCGTGTCCTACAACCAATTTAGCGGCAGCAACAACTCTGAAAGAGAGATGGATGTGGATTTGAAAGAATTTGGTTACGGCAACACGAATATCATCTACAACTACAAACAGCGGACAGACGGCACAAATGCCTTTGGCGGTCCGTCGGTGCGGGCGGATTATCAACGTTCGTTTGCGGGCGTAAAAGACCGTTTGCTGACATTTTCCTACAATTTTAACACATCGCCGCAGAAAAGTTCGGGAGAAACTACGATTGACGACGTGCTCAACAACAGGCAATCGACCGATGGCTCGAGCTCTGAGCACACGCTGCAATTGGACTTCACCACACCTGTCAATAAAATTCACACCATCGAGGCGGGCATCAAATACATCCAACGCACCAACAAAAACGAGAGCGAA
>NZ_BBRU01000403.1:0-451 GCF_001431085.1 Candidatus Symbiothrix dinenymphae | reverse complement strand
CCGATGGCGTAGCCCGAAATCAGCGAGCCCGCCGTGGGAATGCTGATGTGAAGATCCTGGCTGACCTGTGTCAGCAGGCCCATGATGATGAATTCCGTGGTGCCGATGCCAAAGGCACCGGCCGCCAGGGCGAGTAGGGAAAGAGGCATGGACGGATTCCTTGTGATCCTTGGTGTGATGTCCAGTAATGTCGCACTGCAACATACCTTTGTGTAGATGGAATAATGGAAACGGATCTGTTCCTGTGTGGAATAGATGATCCTTTTCTCGGAGACACCATGCCCGCACTTGTTCCTCTCGCCGCCGCCGACACAGGCAACGCCGATGCCAACCGCTTTGCCGAGCTGGAAATGCTGATCCTGGTGGCCGAGCGCGGCAGCCTCTCGGCCGCTGCGCGCCACCTGGGCATCTCGCCCTCGGCCGTCAGCAAAAGCATGTCGCGGCCGGAGGC
>NZ_BBRU01000402.1:0-451 GCF_001431085.1 Candidatus Symbiothrix dinenymphae | reverse complement strand
GTCGTAAGCCGTGAGCATGGCAATCTTTTCGCCCCGCTGCTTCATCTCAATCAGCCGCTGGGTCGTTACTTTCCGCGTATCTTCGGTATGAACTGACATTTTTTTTGGAGTGTAGTTTTTAGAGTTTAGAGTTTAGTTTTTTTACCACAAAAATTGGACTAAAAATTCGTAGGATGAGCGATGTGGGTTCAAACGCTTTCTATCATCAGGCTTCATAATGAAAATAATTCTACCGGGCTGCCATTCCACTGTGAAATGTTCTTCCATTTTAATTCCACCGTCAAGATAAAAATCGCTAAAAGGGAGTGGCGACTGAGTATCTACGCCCTCTAAACTGTAATACATAAACGCTTGTTTGACACCTTTGTCGAAAATATCGTCGGTCAATTCATCCACGTCAAAATAGCAATAATAGATTGAATCCGATTCTTCCCAGACCCAAGGGTTGTTG
>NZ_BBRU01000401.1:0-454 GCF_001431085.1 Candidatus Symbiothrix dinenymphae | reverse complement strand
TTGTGGAGACGATTGTAAACGATTTCGGACGTGTGGACATCCTCGTCAACAACGCCGGCATCACGCGCGACGGTTTGATGATGCTAAATGTCTGGTTTTATGGCATTTTTCTCTACCTGTTTCTGACCAAAACCAAGCATATCAAGTGGATTATCATTTCGCCAACCGTCCTTTTGCTGCTCGCCTCCATTGGTCCGTGGCGCGTTTCAAACATCACTAAACACGTCATTTCCAACGACTTGGAAACGACGCTACAGCAAATGCCGTTTTTGAACAATGGCAAACTGTCACGCACCACTTCCAAAACCCACATTGATAGATTGGACAAAACAGTGCGAGACCGAATCAAAGACCCGCTTAAATACCTGGCAGATAACTACGGCATGGCGAGCATACAGCCCTTTTTCGCGGAAAATTTGAATGACGGTTACATCTTTCCCATTCTGAACGATTT
>NZ_BBRU01000400.1:0-5869 GCF_001431085.1 Candidatus Symbiothrix dinenymphae | reverse complement strand
TTAAAAACAAAAAAACATGGATAAAAAAGAATTAGTTTTTGGGGAAAAGAATTTCATTTTATTGGCGGCGGCAATTGTTGTCATCATTGTGGGCTTTGTGCTGATGGCGGGTGGTCAAACGATTGAGGGAGCAGGCCGGTTTGACCCCAGTATTTTTAGTTTCAGACGCATTACGGTGGCTCCGATTGTTACGCTATTGGGCTTTGCGTTAGTTGTTTATGCCATTTTATTTAAAGAAAAAGAATGACTATACTGCAAACCATCATTATTGCGATTGTTGAGGGGCTGACGGAGTTTTTGCCGGTGTCTTCGACCGGTCACATGATTATTGCGGAGGCTGTTTGCGGCGTGGAACCGACCCCTTTCGTGAAGGCGTTTACCGTTATCATCCAGTTTGGGGCAATTCTCGCAGTAGTAGTGCTTTATCATCACCGTTTTTTTGAAAATTGGAAGTTTTACAAGACACTTTTGATAGCATTTTTGCCGGCGGCGGTCGTGGGGCTTTTGTTGGGCAAAAAAATTGACCTTTTGCTTGAAAATGTGCCTGTCATTGCCACGATGCTGATTGCGGGTGGTGTTTTCATGCTGTTTGCCGATAAACTGTTTTCCCATGTGTCGCGAAATCAAGAAATAACTACCAAAAGAGCCCTGATTATTGGCTTCTGTCAATGTCTTGCGATGATTCCGGGCGTTTCGCGCTCTATGGCAACGACTGTGGGCGGTATGGCGCAAAAATTGAGTCGCCGACACGCAGCGGAGTTTTCATTTTTCCTCGCTGTGCCAACGATGTTTGCGGCAACGGCTTACAAACTTTTTGGGTTGCTCAGAGAGCCTGTCGAGCGCGAAGTATTGTCCGCCAACCTGACTATTTTGCTCATTGGCAACCTTGTAGCGTTCGTAGTGGCATTTTTTGCCATGGGATTGTTTATCAATATTTTGACAAAGTACGGGTTCAAGCCGTTTGGATATTATCGCATCATCGTAGGTGGCACAATTTTGATTTTGCTGGCGATGGGTTATGATTTGCAGATTATATGATGAGTGAGGAGGGGATTTTATATTTGGATAAGCCTTTGAATTGGACGTCGTTTGATTTGGTCAATAAATTGCGGTACAAACTATCGCGCGAGTGGGGCATAAAAAAGCTGAAAGTGGGTCATGCGGGCACGTTAGACCCTTTGGCAACGGGTGTGATGATTGTGTGCGTGGGCAAAGCCACGAAGCGGATTGATGAATTTCAATACCAAACGAAGGAATATGTTGCCACATTGCGGCTGGGGGCTACAACCCCATCGTTCGACTTGGAAACGGCGATTGACAAAACGTATGAAACGGCGCACATCACGCGCGAACTTGTAGAGCAGGTTTTGCCAATGTTTGTGGGGACAATTCAGCAAGTGCCGCCTGCGTATTCGGCAGTGAAAGTGAATGGCAATCGCGCTTACGACCTCGCTCGCAAGGGTTTGGAGGTGGATTTGAAGGCGAAGGAGTTGGTGATTGATGAGATAGAGTTGTTGGAATTTGAGGGGATGGCATTAAAAATCAGGGTGGTGTGCAGCAAAGGCACCTACATCAGGGCATTGGCGCGCGACATAGGTACAGCACTCGGCTCCGGTGCTTTTCTGACAAGTTTGGTACGCACCCGCATTGGTGATGTTACATTAGATAAATGTTTGAGTATAAACGATTTAGATAAAATGGAGGTACGATATGAAAGAAATGAGATTGTCGAAATTCAAATTTGAATTGCCCAAAGAGTTGATTGCGCAATATCCGTCAGAACGTCGCGATGAGTCGCGCCTGATGGTTCTGAACCGCAAAACGGGTAAAATAGAGCACAAGATATTCAAGGATATTTTGGGCTATTTTAACGAAGGAGATGCGCTGGTGTTTAATGATTCGCAGGTGTTTCCTGCCCGCTTGTATGGCAACAAGGAGCGTACCAACGCGGTTATTGAGGTGTTTTTGTTGCGCGAACTGAGTCAGGAGAAACTGTTTTGGGACGTTCTCGTTGACCCGGCTCGCAAAATTCGCATTGGCAACAAATTGTATTTTGGTGAAGGCGAAACGATGGTGGCGGAAGTCATCGACAACACCACCTCGCGCGGTCGCACGTTGCGTTTTCTCTTTGACGGAACGCACGAAGAGTTTAAAAAAGAACTGTATTCGCTGGGTGGAATGCCCCTGCCGCCCTACATCGAACGCAAGTCTGAGCCGCTCGACATTGAGCGCTACCAGACAATTTTTGCGAAAAATGAAGGTGCCGTCATCGCACCTGCCGCAGGAGCGCACTTCAGTCGCGAATTGATGAAACGCCTGGAAATCAAGGGTTGCGAACTGGCTTACATCACCGTCCACTTCGGCTTGGGCAATTCCCGCGACATCGACGTGGAGGATTTGACGAAGTACAAAATGGACTCCGAACCACTCATCATTGGTGAAGATGCCGAAAAAATCGTCAACACAGCCAAAGACGCTCGCAAGCAGGTGTGCGCCATTGGCGGCTCTGTGTTGCGTGCAATGGAAACGGCAACCACCGCGCTGGGCTATCTCAAGCCGTATAATGACTGGACAAACAAGTTCATCTTCCCCGAATACAACTTTGTGCTCGTGACCAGCACGGTAACCAATTTTCACCTGCCCCATTCCATCATGATGATGCAGGCAGCCGCTTTTGCCGGTTACGACTTCCTGATGGAGGCCTATTCAGTAGCCCTAAAAGAAAAATACCGCTTCGGCGTATATGGCGACGCAATGCTAATCCTATAGCCAGTTATCAGTTACCAGTTACCAGTTACCAAATAATTGGAAACTGATAACTGGTAACTGGTAACTGATAACTGCTATGGTAGCATATTTGGCATTAGGCAGCAATTTGGGCGAGAAAGAAACCAATTTGCGCACCGCAATCGACTTTCTGAACCAACAGGCGGGCACCATCACCGCCCGCTCATCTGTCCACCAAACGGCACCATGGGGTTTTGAATCCACAAACAGCTTCCTGAATATGGCGGTCTGCTTGCAAACAGATTTGTCGCCAATAGACCTCCTGCACACCGTCAAAGCCATCGAACAGCAAATGGGCAGGCGGCCAAAAACGGACAATCACTATCACGACCGCCTCATCGACATCGACATCATCCTCTACGATGATGTGGTGATGCAGTCCGACGAACTGACTTTGCCGCATCCGCTCTATAAACAACGTGCATTTGTGCTGGAGCCACTGGAGGAAATCCGCTGATGTTGCGATAGTTGAGTGCTGAATTGAGGGGGGCGCATCGGGCAAGTTTGATTAGAGAAAATTTGGTAAAGTCATTTTAAACAGTTACCTTTGCGCCATAAACATTTAAAAATAAAAATATTATGGCAATACCGGTTAGAAGCATACCCGTCCTTGAGGGTGAGGTAGCAGAACGATTTGAGCAAAATGCGCGATGGGCAGAGGAACACCGCGGGTCAATTGATTTTTCCGAACAATTTGTTGCATGTCGGGAAATGATAGAAAAAGCAGTACAAAAAGGTACGTTAAAAAGATAACTACATGGGATTTCTTCAGGAGTTTTGTACCATCCATTCGTTTGACACGGATGTGTTGGGGCAGTGTCAATCGTTTAGCTGCGGTGATGCAGATTTGGACGATTTTTTTATTAACGATGCTGATAATTTTAATGGGCAATTGCTGGGCAAGTCGTATTGCTATCGGTTGGATGCAGACCCGTCTGTAATAGTTTGTGTTTTCACATTAGCCAATTCGAGTATGGATGTCAAGCATTTGCCCGGTAGTCGTCGCAAAAAAGTGACAGCGCTCATTCCTCATGAGAAGCATTTAAGTAGTTATCCTGCCGTATTAGTTTGCCGATTGGGGGTAAATATAGCATTTCGCAAAAAGGGCATTGGCTCGGAGTTATTGGCTATCATTAAATCAGCGGTACTCTTGCCTGCGAATTGGGCAGGTTGCCGTTTCCTTACCGTTGATGCCTATAACAACGAAATTACAAGGCATTATTACGAAACAAATGGTTTTCAAAATCTCTTTTCAACGGAAGAACAGGAGAAGGAATATATCGGAATGCCGCCCGAAAAAGAACTAAAAACAAGATTGATGTACTTCGATTTAATGTTATTGTCGGATAAAGGATAGATGGCTGAGAAAATTTTATCATCAAAAATCATCGTCTATTAAATTTTTTTTCACTACCTTTGCGGTTGATTAAAGGAAATATATGTATGCCTGTTAAAAAAGTACTTTTTATTACTACGGAGGTCACCCCCTATTTGGTTGAGTCGGAGCAGTCGCACATTGCGCGCCATTTGCCCCCCGGCATTCGCGACAAGGGCAAGGAAATCCGCACTTTTATGCCTAAATTTGGCGCAGTCAACGAGCGGCGCAATCAGTTGCACGAAGTCATCCGCTTGTCCGGCATGAATCTCATTATTGATGACACCGACCACCCCCTGATTATCAAGGTGGCATCCATACAAGCGGCGCGAATGCAAGTTTATTTCATTGACAACGATGATTTTTTTCAACGCAAACTGTTGTTTCACGAAGAAAATGGCGATGAATATGCCGACAACGACGAGCGTGCCATTTTTTATGCGCGTGGCGTGATGGAAACGGTGAAAAAGTTGCGTTGGGCACCCGATTTAATCCATTGTCACGGCTGGATTTCGGCGTTGGTGCCTCTGTACATCAAGAAACATTACAAAAGTGACCCCTGTTTCAAGCACACCAAAGTGGTGTATTCCATCTATGATGATGCTTTGACGACTCCTTTTCCGAACAATTTTTACGAAAAATTGAAGATTGAAAACGTGAAAGACAAGGATGTGGTGGGGCTTAAAAAACAACCGGATTTTGAGGCATTGAGCAAGCTGGCGATTGATTTTTCGGACGGTGTGATTCAGGGCAGCCCCAAAATTCAGGACGGTTTGAAAGACTATGCACTGTCAAAAAATGTGCCGTTCCTTGATTTTCAGTCGGAAGACGTTTATATTGAGAAATTTAATGAGTTTTATGATTTACTTTTATCGGACAAAAAAGATGAGGTTAAAAAGTAGAAGGGGATTGCGAGTCATGCCCGCAATGATAGTATTATTGGCATTTTTTTGCTTGTCATCATGTAGTCAGGATGCTATTGACGACATTGGGATGGGTATTCTGCCTCCGGACGACAGAATAGAGGTTAAGAGCGATTCGTTCCGCGTGACCGGCACGACAGTTGGCATGGACAACATTTATGCCAAGTCGATTTTCGGATTGCTGGGCAAACTTTCCGACCCCACTTACGGCACTGTTGCGGCGGGTTATGCGTGCCAATTTTATCCGACAGCAGGCTTTGACAGCGACAGCATCGTAGCAAGGATTGACTCGGTGCAGTTGAAAATTTTATACACCACCTATACCGGCGATTCGATTGCGCCGATGGAGGTGCGCGTGTATCCTGTGAATAGCGCAACTCCTTTAACGCCGGATTATTACACGCAAAATTTTGACCCTGCGCGTTTTTGCAATATGAGTACTGCGTGGGGGGTGCAGACCTACACGGCGCGCGATATGACGATTTCCGATTCGCTTTACGCAGCCACTGCGAGTGGGTATTACCGCGTTGTTTCTATCAATTTGCTCAAAGAAAAGTTTGATGATTTTTTGGTGGAGTACAAAAAGCCCGGACATGGGGCTTATGCTTCGCCCGAGGCGATGACAGCGTTTTTCCCGGGCGTTTATGTTGCCTCTACGTTTGGAACCGGCAGTATGCTGAATGTTGAAAAGACGGAAATTTACATGTATTATCAGCGAAAAAACACGGCAAAAGATGTAAATAGCAATGATTCGGCTTATGTGGCTACGAGTGCCTCTGTGCTA
>NZ_BBRU01000399.1:0-455 GCF_001431085.1 Candidatus Symbiothrix dinenymphae | reverse complement strand
GGGTACGACACCTACACTGTGACGGTGGGTGACAAGGCGGAGTTTGTGATTCCGCTCAAGCCCAAGTCCAATGAGTTGGATGAAGTGACCATCGTGGCTTTCGGTAAGCAGAAGAAAAGCAGCGTGGTTGCCTCCATCGAGACGGTCAAGGTATCCGACCTGAAAGTGCCCTCTTCGAACCTTACCTCTGCTTTTGCAGGGAAGATTCCGGGACTGATTTCGTACCAGACCAGTGGTGAGCCGGGTGCGGACAATGCACAGTTCTTTGTGCGCGGCGTTACCACCTTTGGTTACGCTAAATCACCCTTAATCCTGGTGGATGGATTTGAATCAACTGCCGATGACCTGGCGCGTATGCAGCCGGACGACATCGAAAGTTTCTCCATCCTGAAAGATGCTTCGGCAGCGGTGCTCTACGGGTCTCGCGGGGCCAACGGTATCATCTTAGTCACTAC
>NZ_BBRU01000398.1:0-454 GCF_001431085.1 Candidatus Symbiothrix dinenymphae | reverse complement strand
CGTCTCTACTAATCAAAATTATTCTTTTTCCACTTGCAAGTACCCTAACTCGAGGGGACTTTTACGTCCGAAAATTTTGACCATTACCTTGATTTTTTTCTTATCAGGGTAAACCTCTTCGATTTCACCGTGGAAGCCGGTGAATGGACCAACATTTATCTTGACGTTCTCACCAACCATGAACTCGACTTCCATCTCCTCAGTTTGTTCCAGCAGTTCGTCTGCTTTTCCCAAAATGCGGGCGGCTTCAGCGGGTCGCAACTGTGCAGGCTCGTTGGTGCCAAGGAAGCCAATCACATAATTGACTCCTTTTAAGAAGTGGGAAACTTCGCCGTCCAAAATGGCTTCAATCACAATGTAACCCGGGAGAAACGCTCGCTCTTTGATTGTCTTCTTCCCATTGCGATTTTGAAGCACCTTTTCAGTCGGAACGATAACCTGCGTAACACGGTCT
>NZ_BBRU01000397.1:0-455 GCF_001431085.1 Candidatus Symbiothrix dinenymphae | reverse complement strand
CCTCCATGTAGTACTTAAAAAAACGCAATATGAGGCAAACAAGCATATTGATGATATGGGATTGTTTACTTCGAGCGCAGTGATATTCAAAGACGGGCAAAAGGCACATAATCAGTTTTGGGCGCGATATGAACGTCCCCCGCGAGCAGAGTATTGGAATTATATAATTGACCGCCACGATTTGCTTGTGCCGCAGGATGTGCGCGAGCGAAAAGGCAGTTTTTTTACGCCGCAAATTTGGGTAGAAAAATCGCAAGAATATCTGGCAAATACTTTTGGCGAAAATTGGCAGGACGAATACTACATTTGGGATTGTGCCGCCGGAACGGGCAATTTGCTTGCGGGACTGACCAACAAATACAACATTTGGGCATCGACGCTTGATAAAGCCGATGTAGATATAATGCACGACCGCATTGCGAACGGCGCAAATCTTTTGCACGACCATGTTTTTC
>NZ_BBRU01000396.1:0-456 GCF_001431085.1 Candidatus Symbiothrix dinenymphae | reverse complement strand
TCAAGGTTTACCTTTTCTATTTCTTCCTCATACTTGACGTATTCGTTTGAACCTTTTTGGTAAAGCAATTGCTTTTTTGATAGCATTTCCCGTTCGATGCGTAGCAGTTCTTCTTCGTAAGACTTTTTGTCTTTGTATGATTGCATCGCAACGATTCGCTGTTTGGCTGCTTCCGTTTCAATTGCTTTCAGTTTGGCAGCGAGTGCTTTTTTTGCGGCTTTTTCATCAAGGTCTTCGCCGCCTGTTATAGTGGTTTCCGCCGTGCCGTCACCTTTGATGGTTGATGTATTGTTTTTGCTTATCTCTGCTAAAGATAATATTTGGGCATCAATGTCCGTGATGGTTTTTTTGTGTTTTGCCCATGCTTTATCATAAATGGCTTGTTCGGCTCCAAATAATCCCATAAATCCGTGTGAGAATCCGGCTGCAAATTTTTGGAAGATGTTGGTATTATCG
>NZ_BBRU01000395.1:0-457 GCF_001431085.1 Candidatus Symbiothrix dinenymphae | reverse complement strand
ATCAATTATACGGCGATGTGGGATAAAACGAGTTTTAATCCCAAACTCATTGACAAAGAACTCGCCCTTGCAGAAAGTATCGGTATCAACAGTGTCCGCTTCATTATGCAGTACGCCGTCTATGAAGATGACCCGCAATACTTTCTCAACACGCTTGACAAATTTCTGAACATTTGCGAAAAACACAAAATCGTTGCGATGCCGGCGTTTTTCGACGATTGTGCTTTCGGAACAAACAGAGACCCGAAAATCGGCAAGCAGCCCGAACCGTTAGAGGGCTGGTTCTTTTGGGCTTGGTCGCCGTCGCCGGGACATCAAATGGTCGTTGACCAACGGGAACATCCGAAATTGGAAAAGTATGTGAAAGATGTTTTAACCCGTTTCAAAAATGATAAGCGAATTATCGTTTGGGACTTGTACAATGAACCGACGAACGGCGGCATTGGGGGGAAAAATA
>NZ_BBRU01000394.1:0-457 GCF_001431085.1 Candidatus Symbiothrix dinenymphae | reverse complement strand
TCTTGGCACCGCCTTGTTTTGTTTGCCGCATGATATATCCCAGCAAGGCATTCAGGCTGTGTTTGTCGTTCACCACAGTGTTGTATTCCGCAGCCGTTTCCAGATAAAATGAGGTACTGACGTTCTGGGTGGGCGGATCATAACCAAGGGTTTCATCGCCGCCGGTGGGATTTAAACGCTGCAGGATATAGGAATCGTCCACTAAATTATAGGTGCTTAAATTATAGAAAAACGGCTTGTATTGACGCGTTATCGTAAATTCCGAAAAACGGTTCATGTTCACCATAGCCCTGACTTTTAAGCCTTTGGTGAGCATGTCTAAGTTCTGTTTCACCTCAAACTGTGTGGAAGTGGTGTTGGTGCTGTAATCCTTATATCCTTTCAGCGATTCGGCATACGGGTTGATGTAATTGCCGCCCTCGTAATTTCCGAACAGGATATGTTTGGCGTACTCATA
>NZ_BBRU01000393.1:0-457 GCF_001431085.1 Candidatus Symbiothrix dinenymphae | reverse complement strand
GAAAATACGTTTGTGCCCCAGTTTCTCCGCGAACATTTCGGGATGAGCACCATCGACCATCAAGACTCGGTGTACGCCTACTATTTTTATCGCCTCATCCAACGCGCCGCACATATCACGCTGGTTTACAGCACCGACAAAACGCAAACGGGCAAGTCGGAAATCAGTCGTTTTCTGCTGCAACTGCTCGTTGACCAGAATTTGAAAGACAAAATTCAGCGTTTCTCGTTGCAAGCCGCCATCAAACCCCGCCAAACGGAGGCAATCACGGTCGAAAAATCGCCGGAAATCCTGACCGCACTAAAAAATCGCTTCGATGCAAATTACCCCGAATCGCGCCCACTGTCGCCAAGTGCCCTCAACACCTACATAGATTGCAGCTATCGCTTTTATTTGCAGTACATTAAGGGCATCAAAGAGAAAGAGGAGCTGGCAGATGAGCTTGACAATTCCATTT
>NZ_BBRU01000392.1:0-458 GCF_001431085.1 Candidatus Symbiothrix dinenymphae | reverse complement strand
GCACAGTGTCTGGCAGGTATCGAACCGCGCGTGGCCATGTTGAGCTTCTCTACCAAAGACAGTGCCAAGCACGAATTAGTAGATAAAGTGGTGGAAGCCACCCGCCTCGCCCAAGCGATGGCGCCCGACATCCTGATTGACGGCGAAATGCAACTCGACGCCGCGCTCGTGCCGGAAGTGGGCATCAGCAAAGCGCCCGACAGCAAAGTGGCAGGACGTGCTAATGTGCTGGTATTCCCCAACTTGGACTGTGGCAACATCGGCTACAAACTCGTGCAACGCCTCGCCGGAGCCGAAGCCGTGGGACCCATCTTGCAAGGCATAGCATCGCCTGTCAACGACCTGTCGCGCGGGGGTTCGGTCGATGATATTTATAAAATAGTTGCCATCTGCGCTAATCAAGCGATGAATAGGAGTTAGGAGTTAGGAGTTAGAGTTTAGAATTTAAATATTTGTTT
>NZ_BBRU01000391.1:0-458 GCF_001431085.1 Candidatus Symbiothrix dinenymphae | reverse complement strand
GTGATTTGGGATTTTTGGAAGGAGCGTTGACGGAGCAAGGGGTTGTGCGGGCGGCATTTAGCGGCTTGAGTCCCTATTTGATTGAAATCAATTTCACGGACGACACCTCGTTTGCAGGCGCGTTTTATACCGCACGCAGTCAAACAAAATTGGTTGGCAAGCGCAACCCCCAAGCGGCTTTGGATGATGCGTATGGATTGGCGCAACTCAAACGCGGATTTTCGTCATTAAGTTTTGCGTTGCCCAACACAGAAGGCAAAATCATCTCAATCAACGATGAGCGTTACAAAGGCAAGGTAGTGATTGTGTCCGTTTTGGGCAGTTGGTGCCCCAATTGTTTGGACGAATTGCAATTTTTAGCACCATGGTACGATGCCAACAAAGACAGAGGCGTGGAAGTCATCGGCTTGGCTTTTGAGCGAAAAGACGATATGGATTATGCCAGAAAAGCCATCAAT
>NZ_BBRU01000390.1:0-458 GCF_001431085.1 Candidatus Symbiothrix dinenymphae | reverse complement strand
GGATTGCCGATGGACAGGTTTTGTTTCGAGGGATTTTTACCCGTAAAAAAAGGACGAAACACCCGTTTGGAGGCATTGGTAGAGGAAACGCGGACAATGATTTTTTACGAATCGCCGTTTCGCGTAGTCAAAACGCTAACGCAGTTGGCAGATTTTTTGGGAGAAGACCGGTTGGCTTCTGTTTCGAGGGAGATTTCGAAAAAATTTGAAGAAACGGTGCACGGCACATTGCAAGAATTGATAACTCATTTCACAGCCCACGAACCTCGCGGTGAGTTTGTGCTGGTGGTGGAGGGAAAAAATAAAATGAATGTTGAAAAAAATAACGATAGAAGGCAATAAAATAATGAAAAAAGCGATAATTTTTTCATTACTCGCTCTGTTCCTTTTTAGCACGTCTTGTGGTGACAAAAAGGCGACGCCGGTTGCGGATAACAAAATGGGGATGCTTGAAAAGC
>NZ_BBRU01000389.1:0-6000 GCF_001431085.1 Candidatus Symbiothrix dinenymphae | reverse complement strand
CGATGAATGCCGTTGACGCATGGACATTACCCATCGCTGAAAATAAAAACTGTCCGGACTGGTTGAAAGCAGGTGCTTTGAATGAGTTGTACTACACCACTTTCGGGGGTTCGTTCTGGGAAAACGGCTGTCTGAACCGTGAAAAGAAAATCGGAAACCGCAAAGGGCAACACCTGTCGGGCGTGATGGAATGCACTGCCTATTACTTTTTTGAAACTTTTGACGTGCGCCATCATGCAGCACGTACCACGCGCGATTTATGGCCCAAAAACGAGAGGGATATTTTGCTGGCGTATGCCGATGCCATCATGTCAACCGCATTGGGAAGTCGTCCGCATGATTTGGGCGGTCCGGCGCGCGACCTGTTCAACACTCCGGATTTGTATGTGCAAGCATATAGACCGGGCAAAGAAACCACACCATGGTCGGAATTTTCGCCCAAATTCATTCAACAGACGTTTATGTATTGGAAACAGTATAAGGACGATGCATTTTTGGACGAGTGTTGGCCCGCTATCAAGCGTTCCTTTAACTATCAGGTAGCGACCGACAAGAATGACGACGGAATCACCGAAATGACCAGTTCCGAATATTTCGAGAATAAATTATTGAATGCCGTTTTGTGGATTACCTCGTTAGAGGCTTTGAAGGAAATGGCGACTTACCGGAATGACGCAAGTCTGTTGTGGCAAACCAATGAGCAGTTGGCAAAAGCCCGTCCGAACAGCGAAAAGCAGTTCTGGAATGAATCGTTGGGCTATTACCAATACAACGAAACCATCCCTTTCCTGATGGCTGATGCCATGGTGGGGCAACGGTGCGCCGATGTGTTCGGACTTCCTTCCGCGCTGGACGGGAAACGCATGACGTCGCATTTTGAACAATGCTTCGAGCGTTTAGTCAAACCGTTAAGAGACTATGATGGGGACGGCATCGGCGATTTGGGTGCAGCGAATATAGTGAATCTGCAAGGCGAACCGGGTATCAAAACCAGCGAAAACAGCGGAATTAATAATTTTCACGAATACGAAGTGTGGACAGGGGTTGCCTACAACCTTGCCGCCAGCATATACCATTGGGGAAAACTCAGCAGTAAGGAAGACCTGAAGAAGAACGCCTTGCTGACCGGCAAAGGTGTGTATATGCAATGCTGGTTAAACGAAGAGAACGGTTTCTGGTTTTCGTCACCCGAAGCCTATTGGTATCTTGAAATGCCCAGAGCCAGAGGCTTGATGTATCAACGCGCACGCGGCATCTGGGAGTTGATGATGGAAGCAACGAATGAAAACAGTAAAAAAATATAGAAGATAATATTAATAGAAATAAAATAGTGTAAGATGAAAAAAAGAATAGTTTTGTCATTTATCTGTAGCCTCCTGTCAGTCTGTGTTCTCAGGGCGCAAACGGTGGAGAAAATTTTCCCCGGAGTTTGGAAAATTACGTCCGGGCAACCGGAAAAACATCTGCCGACCGACTTTAAGGACGCAGCAGCAGTTACAGCATTATCGGAATTGCCCGACAGGGGCGCCGAGCCGTTTGACCTTCGTGGCGTGCGCTTCAAAGACACGCCGCAGGGGATGGTTGCCGAACTGAAAATGGAGGTGTCCGAAAAGATATACGGTTTTGGGCTGCAAGTGAACACTTTCCAACAGCGGGGCTTGCGGCGCGACATACGGAACAACAGCTGGACGGTAGGAAATACAGGCTTCAGCCATGCCTCCCTGCCCTTTTACATTTCCTCTGCCGGCTATGGAGTGCTGGTGAATACCGCCCGGTATGTAAGTTTCTACATGGGGTCGCAACACAAAACAGCACAGTGGGCTGCATTGGCGCAGTCGCTGAAAGCGGAGTCCGAACAGCCGGGTCTGTTGCCGGCCGCGCTTTACAACCGTTCATACAACCCGTCCAACGATGTCGAAATTGTGGTGGAAGGTGCGCACGGAATGGAAATATACGTCTTCGACGGACCCGATATGATGCGGGTAATGCAACGCTACAACCTCTTTTCGGGTGGGGGAGCCATTCCGCCGCTTTGGGGGCTTGGGTTGAAGTACAGGGCAAAAACCAGCTTCAACGATGCTCAGGTGATGAAATTTGCGCAATATTTCAGGGAAAAGCATATCCCCTGCGACATGTTCGGACTGGAACCCGGCTGGCATTCAAACGCATATTCCTGCTCGTTCACCTGGCATCCGAAGAATTTTCCCAACCCTGACAGCATGCTCAACACCATGCATGGGATGAACTACAAGTTGAACCTCTGGGAGCATGCCTATATTCATCCCGCATCGCCGATGTTTGAGGAAATAGTACCGTGGTCGGGCGATTATGCCGTATGGAAAGGCGCCGTTCCCGACTTCATCACGAAGGAAGCAAGGGAGATATTCGAGACGTATCATGACAAGAACCTGCTGAGCAAGGGTATTTCAGCTTTCAAACTCGACGAGTGCGATGCCGCCGACTATGCCCTAGCCCATGCCGAATGGAGTTTTCCCGATATTGCGCAGTTCCCTTCGGGGGTAGATGGCGTGCAATACCGACAACTCTTCGGACTGCTCTATCAGAAAATAATATGGGAGCTCTACCGGAAAAATAACCGGCGGACACTGCTGGATGTCAGAGCCTCGCATTTGTTTGCAACGCCTTATGGTTCAGTGCTGTACAGCGATATGTACAACCATGGCGATTATGTGCGGATGATACTCAATTCAGGATTCTCCGGACTGAACTGGTCGCCGGAGGTAAGAGAGGCAGCTTCGGCTGACGACCTGATACGGCGAATGCAGACGACGCTGATGTCGGCACAGATGCTCCTCAACTGCTGGTATATCAACAATCCCCCCTGGTTTCAGTACGAGACGAACAAAAATAACCGGAATGAGATGCTGCCCAACTATCTCGAACTGGAGCAGAAAGCAAAAAAAATGATTGAAATACGGATGTCCCTGATACCTTATCTCTACACGGCTTTTGCCAAATACCATTTCGAGGGGATACCACCCTTTCGGTCGCTGATACTCGATTATCCGGACGACAAGGAAGTTTGGGGAATCCAGGACCAGTACATGATGGGCGACAACATCCTGTGCGCGCCATTTATTGACGGAGCCTCGGAACGAATAGTGTATTTTCCTGCGGGAACCTGGTATGATTTCAATTCGGGAAAGGCGTATGAAGGGGGCAAACGGGACACAATCCGGATGACGCTGGATGAAATTCCCATGTTTGTGAAAGAAGGTACCATCCTTCCGCTGGCAGCACCGGTGGAATATATCACCCCGAAAACCGTGCTGAACATTACCTGCCGGGTATACGGAAAACCCGCACAACCGACCATGTTGTTTGAAGACAATGGCGAGACATTCGATTTTGAAAAAGGAGACTTCAATTGGGTTGAACTAAGTTGGAACAAAAACAAGGGTACCGTGGCGAGGAAGGGTAAAAGTAAAAACAGGCTGTACAAGGTCGAAAAATGGGTAAGTATAATATAAAAAAAAAGTATATATGAAAATTAAATGTTTGGTTCTTATCAATTTGTGTATCTGTTTGCTGAACGTGAACGGACAAAATGCTATTCAAATTACGACCGACAATGTTGGGTTGTTTTACCGTGTCGGCGATAATGGTCGCCTGTATCAGACTTATGTCGGGAAAAAACTGGAGCATAGTCAGGATTTCGTTCATCTGCCCAACCTGGGCGAGGCTTACATCGCGAACGGTATGGAAGATTTTTTTGAGTCGGCAATCCGCGTGCTGCATGGCGACGGCAATCCCTCGCTGCTGCTCAAATATGTTTCGCACGAAACAAAACAGCTTCAACAGGACGTTGCGGAAACGGTCATCCTTTTGCGTGACGACAAATATCCGGTGGATGTAAAACTGCATTTCACGGCATACAGCAAGGAAGACATTATAAAAACGCATTCCGAAATAACGCACCGCGAGAAAAAACCGATTACCTTATATAATTACGCCTCGTCGATGCTTCACCTGAACGCCGGCAACTATTATCTTACGGAGTTTTCCGGCGATTGGGCGCACGAAGCGAACATGAGCGAAAGTCCTCTGACCTTCGGAAAAAAAGTGCTGGATACGAAGCTTGGAAGCCGCGCCAACTTGTACTGCAGCCCGTTTTTCATCCTGTCGTTGAATGAATCTGCACGCGAAAACAGCGGAGATGTGCTTTTCGGAACAATCGGATGGACGGGAAATTTCCGTTTCACGTTTGAAGTTGACCCGGAAAACAAACTGCGAATCGTTTCGGGCATCAACCCCTTTGCATCGGAATACACGCTGCAGCCGGGCGAAACATTCCGCACACCGGAATTTATATTCACCTACAGTTCGGAAGGAAAAGGCAAAGCAAGCCGCAATTTCCACAAATGGGCGCGCAAATTTCAACTCAAAGATGGCGAAAAAACACGTTTGACCTTGCTGAACAACTGGGAAGCAACTTATTTTAATTTCAATGAAGAAAAGCTCATTACCATTATGGATGAGGCGGTCAAACTGGGCGTTGATATGTTTCTGCTCGACGATGGCTGGTTTGCCAATAAGTACCCCCGCGGCAACGACCGTCAGGGACTGGGCGACTGGGAAGAAACGAAGGAGAAATTGCCGCTCGGCATCGGAAAACTTGTTGAAGAGGCAACCAAAAAAGGAATCAAGTTCGGAATATGGATTGAGCCGGAAATGGTAAATCCCAAAAGCGAACTCTACGAGAAGCATAAGGACTGGGTTATTCATCTCCCCAACCGCGACGAATATTATTTCCGCAACCAGTTGGTGCTTGACCTGAGCAATCCGGCAGTCCAGAACTTCGTCTTCGGCGTCGTGGACAATCTGATGACCAAATACCCCGGCATCGCTTATTTCAAATGGGACTGCAACAGCCCCATCACGAACATTTATTCGCCTTACCTGAAAGACAAACAGTCGCATCTCTACATTGAATATGTCCGCGGTTTATACAAGGTTCTGGAACGGATAAAACAAAAATATCCCGATTTACCGATGATGCTGTGTTCCGGCGGCGGCGGTCGAACCGACTACGAAGCATTGAAATATTTCACCGAATTTTGGCCGAGCGACAATACCAATGCCGTTGAACGAATATTCATACAATGGGGTTACTCCTATTTCTTCCCGTCGAAATCAATGGCGGCTCACGTCACAAGCTCGGGCTGGCAGTCGATGAAATTCCGCACAGACGTAGCCATGATGTGCAAACTCGGCTTTGACATCCGCACGAACAACCTGAAACCGGAAGAACAACAATTCTGCCGCGAAGCGGTTGGCAATTTCAAACGCCTGGAAAGCACACTGTTGGACGGTGATATGTACCGCCTGGCATCGCCCTGCGAAAGCGACCACGCGGCGGTAATGTATGTGGAAGAAAGCGGTAAAACATCCGTTTTGTTTACTTTCGATATTCATCCCCGTCATGCGGAAAGAAATCAACCCCTACGGCTCGCCGGCTTGAATCCCAAAAAGGAATACGAGTTGAAAGAGATAAATATGATGCCCGGAGCAAGATCGCGCCTGTCATGCAACAATAAGAAATATTCCGGCGAATATTTGATGACGGTGGGAATCCCCGTGTTTTCGTCGAACCACACTGTGAGTCATTTGATAGAAATAACGGAGATGTGATAATATAATGTCTTATTATATACAACGCAAAAATGTTAATTTTTCAACAAAAGCATTGTCTATTTAAAAACATTTACTACCTTTGCCGCCGAATTGTTGTAGTGGCAATTCAAAGAAAAATGTTAAACAATTTAAATTTGTTTTTATGAGAAAGAAATTTAAAAACTTCGTAAAAGCTTTGCTGTTAAGTAGCGTTGTCTTTGCGTGGGGGGGGGGGGCAACTTTGCTAAAGGCGCAAGCTCCCCAAGAAGCTAAAATCGCCGTAACCGGCGTGGTGTCCGATGCGGATGGTCCCATCATCGGAGCCGGTGTTACCGAAAAAGGCAATCCGGGCAACGGTGTAGCAAC
>NZ_BBRU01000388.1:0-459 GCF_001431085.1 Candidatus Symbiothrix dinenymphae | reverse complement strand
CCTGCGAATGCGCCCCCAAGGAAAGGCGGGGCTTCTAGGCCTCCCTGCCCCGGGTGGGCCGGGCCATCGGCCTGTTCATGGCCTCGGGGGTGGTGGCCCTGCTGTCATGGCTGTGCACCGAGGAGCAATTCATGGCCTGGGGCTGGCGCGTCGCGTTCCTGATCTCGGGCCTGATGGTGGCCGTGGGCATGTACATCCGCCTGCATGTGAAGGAGACGCCCGAATTCGCGGCCGTCAAGGCACGCAATGCCGAGACCGCGATTCCCTTCATGGACATGATGCGGCGCTATCCGGGCAATGTGCTCAAGGGCATGGGCGCACGCTATATCGACGGCGTTTTCTTCAACGTCTTCGGCGTGTTCTCGATCAGCTACCTGACCTCCACCCTGCAGATCAGCCGCACCGATGCATTGATCGGCGTGATGGTCGCCGCCGTGGTGATGTGCTTCACGATTCCAC
>NZ_BBRU01000387.1:0-459 GCF_001431085.1 Candidatus Symbiothrix dinenymphae | reverse complement strand
GTGTATGCCTTCACGTCCGCCTTCTTTTTTTCTGAAAAAGGATACAACGTGGCATGATTTTTTTGTAATTCGTAATTCGCAATTCGTGATTGCATCGCGGGGTCGTCGTTCCAAAAAATGAACGCATCCTCCGCCGTCTGATTTTGCAAAATCCGAAATTTGGAGGCGACGTAATTCTCAAATTTGTAGTCGTACCGGTCCAAATGGTCGGGCGTGATATTCAGCAAAATGGCGATGTCAGCCTTGAAGTCGTACATCCCGTCCAACTGAAAACTGCTCAGCTCGATGACGTAACAGTCAAAATCCTGTTCCGCCACCTGCAAAGCCAGACTGTCGCCGATATTGCCAGCCAAGCCAACGTTCAACCCCGCATTTTTCAAAATATGATAGATGAGCGAAGTCGTGGTCGTTTTGCCATTGCTGCCCGTAATACAAATCATCTTCGCATCGGTGTAGCGA
>NZ_BBRU01000386.1:0-461 GCF_001431085.1 Candidatus Symbiothrix dinenymphae | reverse complement strand
ATACGATAATTCGCTTAAACTCATATTTTATATGAGTTTAAGCGAACTATTGCGCGTGAGTTTACACCTCGTGGGTGCTTATTCCTTGATTATTCTCCTCGTAATGCTTTGACCTGCAATGGCTATTCTCACCAAATAGACACCTTTTGGCAAATGCGACACATTGATGATGTTTGTGTTCGTCGAAAGCACTATGCGACCTGCGATATCCACGATTTCTACCCTTTCTACCGGCTGCTCCGTTCGGATGTTCAACTCATCTTTTGCGGGGTTGGGGTAGATTTGCAGAGATGCAATGCTTTGCGCTGCGGTGGTTTGAGGAATTTCAGTTGCCTCCGTTACCGTTACCGATGCTGAGCCTTTTTTGCTTGCTTCGACGGTAGAGGTGGCTGTTACGGTGAGCGTTGATGCCGTTTCGGCTGCCGCTATGGTGAGCAAGCCGCTACTTGGATCGATGCTCG
>NZ_BBRU01000385.1:0-461 GCF_001431085.1 Candidatus Symbiothrix dinenymphae | reverse complement strand
ACCTGCCTGAAATAATAAAGGCACATCATCAAGCGCATCCGGATCGTAACTGTCGAAAGCCGATGAATCAGCAATAACAGGTTCCAATACCGTTTTAGCAAGACCGTGTTTTTTGAGACGATTAATCAAAAAAGTAGGCGTACCCGTTGCAAACCAGTAATCGGAAAACTCTTTGTTGTCAAAAAACGGCAGGGTAGAAAACGGATTGTAAACCGATGTTTTGCCATCCCATGTGTAACCATCGTACCACTTACGAATTTTTGCCAGCAAATTCTCCCTTGTCATCTCCAAACGGACTGCAGTATTGTCTATATATTCCGAAAAATCACGTTCCAATTCTTCTTGGGTATAACCGCAAATAGAAGAAAATTGCTCACTTAATGAAATATCTTTGAGACTGTTCAACGCTGAAAATATTGATACTTTTGCCACTTTCGTTACGCCTGTCATAAAGACAAATT
>NZ_BBRU01000384.1:0-462 GCF_001431085.1 Candidatus Symbiothrix dinenymphae | reverse complement strand
TGCCTTTGGCGGGTGGTATAGGGAATCTGCTTGCACCAATATGTGGAGTTTTGCAAGCAATATAGTTACCGGCGACACCACGCTGTATGCCAAGTGGAGGTATCCGGATGTTTTGGTGGAAACATTTGAAAACGGCAACGGCACAACCCTCGCCGATTGGACGATTGTGAACGGTAGCCAAACTAACAAGTGGTACATCGGTACAGCAATAAGCAACGGTGGCAGCAAATCTGCCTATATATCCGATAATAGCAGCAGTAATACCTATACGATAGACAATTCAAGTGTAGTGCATCTCTACCGCGACATCACCTTCCCTACATCAACATCTGCGGTCACGCTGACCTTTTATTGGAAAGGTGTCGGAGAAAGCAACTTCGATGATTTGAAAGTATTTGTACTGCCCACTTCTACCACTCCCTTAGCAGGTACGTCGTTGGCTGGCAGTTATACTGCGCTGGG
>NZ_BBRU01000383.1:0-463 GCF_001431085.1 Candidatus Symbiothrix dinenymphae | reverse complement strand
GTTCTACAACCAATCATCGCTCATCTTTGAAGCAGGCCATTTGGAAATCGCCGACAAATTGGAACTGTTAGTGAAAGAAATCAACAAATAAACGACTGAATATCAGGACAGTGCAATCGCATCAATCCGCGTCTGATGCCTCCCGCCCTCAAAGGGGGTGTTGAGAAAAATGTCCACCATCTTTTCGGTTTTTTCGGTGGAGAGAAAACGTCCGGGCAATGCCAAAACATTCGCATCGTTGTGTAAACGCGCCAAACGGACAATTTCTTCATCCCAGCAAAGGGCAGAACGCACGGCAGCATGGTGATTGAGCGTCATATTGATGCCGTTGCCGGAGCCGCACACCGCAATGCCGCGCGACACCTCGCCACTTTCGATGCCACGAGCCAATCGATGCCCAAAGTCGGCATAATTCACACTCTCAGCACCGTATGTGCCATAATCAACATACGAAACGCCGCGC
>NZ_BBRU01000382.1:0-463 GCF_001431085.1 Candidatus Symbiothrix dinenymphae | reverse complement strand
AGTTACCAGTGACCAGTGACCAGTGACCAGCTGATTGGTAACTGGTAACTGGTAACTGATGACTGTGTGGTCGATGTGCTTTTCAATTTTTGAGATGTAAAGCGCGGCATTTTCGTTTTTCATCGACCATGCGAATGCTTTCGGCAAAAGCCCCTGTTTTTCCATGCAATACTTGACTAAAGGTTGGTCTTCGTTATAAATAATGACTTCTGTTGCTTCAAAAAGTTTCAATTTTTCGAAGCATTTCTCTTCCTGCGAGATGAAATTTTCCTGATGGGCTTCGCCTATGCCGGTGAAAATGCCGATGGTGGGCTTGATGATGGCTTCGAGGCGTTCCATTTCGCCCGGGAGGGAGATGCCGGCTTCAAAGATGCCGAGTTGCGTTTGAGCGTTGAGTTGCCACACCGAGAGGGGTACGCCCGTTTGCGAGTTGTAGCTGCGGGGCGAGCGCACGATTGTGAAT
>NZ_BBRU01000381.1:0-465 GCF_001431085.1 Candidatus Symbiothrix dinenymphae | reverse complement strand
GCAGTCCACGGCGGCAACGAATAAGTTTCACTCAAAGGAACAAATAGTTCCTTAAAAAGAAACTCAAAAGGAGCCACTGCATGCCGGACCCCATCGACAGCTATGACTACGTGATCGTGGGAGCAGGCTCTGCCGGCTGCGTGCTGGCCGCGCGCCTGTCCGAGGACCCGGCCACGCGGGTGCTGCTGCTGGAGGCCGGCCCGCCGGACCGCTCGCCCTGGATCCACCTGCCCATCGGCTACGGCAAGACCATGTGGAGCCCCGTCTACAACTGGAAGTTCGAGACCGACCCGGACCCCAACATGAACGGCCGGCGCATCTACTGGCCGCGCGGCCGCACGCTGGGCGGCAGCAGCTCCATCAATGGACTGATCTACGTGCGCGGCCAGCGCGAGGACTACGACCACTGGGCGGCGCTGGGCAATGCAGGCTGGTCGTATGAGGAGGTGCTGCCCTACTTTGTGA
>NZ_BBRU01000380.1:0-465 GCF_001431085.1 Candidatus Symbiothrix dinenymphae | reverse complement strand
CCCTTTTTCACGCCATGAAACACCACGCTGGAAATGATAGGATTGGGCTTGAGCTGAACCGACAGCCACACACTATCCTCGCTCAACCGAGAGGCTAAAATTGTCACATCCGAAAACAAGCCCGTCTTCCAAAATGCCTTCTGAGCAGCCGAAAGCTCCTCCCCCGGCACCTTCACCTTCTCCCCCACAGCCAAGCCCGAAATGCCCACCAGCACATAATCCTGATAGCCATAGTTCTCCACGCCCGACACCTTAATATCGGCAATGGTGTATTTTTTAGAGCCGCTCAACGTGTATTTGATTTCGGGCACCTCGTGCGTGGCAGTGTCTTGGGCAACCTTATCCTGCACAATCGTGTCATTTTGAGCAACATCGTTTTGTGCGACCGCAAAAGTCGCCCCTACGAACAGCAACACCGCTGTCATTGCGGGCTTGACCCGCAATCCCCTGAAAACTATTCTAAGT
>NZ_BBRU01000379.1:0-6450 GCF_001431085.1 Candidatus Symbiothrix dinenymphae | reverse complement strand
GATGAGAGCGAATCCAATCCCAGAGGGTTTGGATAGGCCCAGGCCCAGGATCAGGCCTAGGCCTCCTAGGCCGATCTACAGGTGTGTAGTATTCTTCTATTTCTGCCTTTGGAGCTATCTCTTTCTTCACCTGTATCTTGGTGTAGACCTGTGCTATCGCCACCGGAGGCAACACCCCTTTCGCCGTTCTTTCCCATTTGTCATACTCGTCAGAAAGGAAGAAATCAAGTGGGTCAACCTCCGGATGTTTCTTTCTCCAGTATCGGTACGCCACCATATCACCAAAGTAGTCATCCCGATCTAACCCAATTACAATATTGTCTCGTACCCAGGCTATATATCCACTCCTACTTATTGAGCCGTCGGTTTCATCTCTCTGCGCTTGATTAACCTCCCCCATCTCCGTCTGTGTTCCTTCATAATAGTGAGGACCACGATATTCGTCAATCGTAAGCCGCCTTATAGTTTTCGCCGGAACATAGTCGTAGTAGAAAGGACCGGGCCAACGAAGTCCGTCAGCATTTCTAATTTTCGTATCGTGTTTTTTTTCCAATGCACGTATCTCTGCTAATACTTCGTGCGCGACCTCATCATCATCGGAGTATCTGTGCGACAATCTCGGTTTCAGATCAACCTCCCACCCCATCGTTGCCGGAATGTGTATCGTTTCATATACGGGCATTCTACCAAAAGCATCGGACCTCCTACTCGGCTGAGGTCTGATTTTCTTAAGATGTATCTTACCGTTGGTGTCCACCGATCGGCTATACAAAACAGGTTTGCCCACATCGTCCATCTTCCAGAGTGTATGTTGCATACGATGTTTTCTTCCTTTTGAATCCTTAACTGCATCAGAATATATAAGACCATCAGTGAGTAAGCGGCTTTGTATCACCAGTGGATGCTTGTGTTTCGCCGGAAGTTGTCTGACGGTCAGAAAAGCAACTTCTGAATAAAAGTTTCCTATCCGAACAGTAACCTTTTTGGGAGGATATTTGTGGTTGCCTGTAATTCCCATCTGTTTCTTTAATTTTTTCGTTTCTTTCCTTTGCTGCCACCATGAATTACGCAAAGGCGCACGCACAATGGTTTTACCGCTCCCGGGCGCCTGCACGGCATCGGTGGTAGCCACCCTACGCGCAGACACAAAATCGCCGCCAGCCTTCACTTCTTCGTGCGCAGACACATACACCCGGTGGTTTCGATTGTAGCCTGAGCCATACGAATAAAGCGTGTCGTGGGAAGTGCTGACGCCTACGCTACCCACGCCGGCACCAAAGCTGGCATTCTGCGTATAGTCGCCCGCTAATTTGGCTAATTCATTTTGTGCCAAAATGCCGAGCCACCCGTTAATCTGGTCGTAAGCCATGACTATCGAATCCGTCGGACCTTCCAGATGTCCCAAATTCGGCTCATCCATCGCCCTTAGAATCTCCCGCGTGGCGCGGTCCCACACCACGGTATAGCTTGGTCCGGAAGATGCACCGTCCTCCGTAGCCTGCGAGTGAAAAGCGGAAGTATCGCTGTTGAGCATTCCAAAATTGGTGTCACCGACATACAAATGCGACACATATACCGGCGCGGAGATTGTCGCAGTATCTACGCCGTAATCGTCGTGCAATTTGGCGTACATGGCACTGTCGTTCTGCGCCTTCGTTAAGGACTCGTCCAGCGGGATAACAATGCGCGACAACACTCCCCAGACGGCATCGACCCACTTGGGGACCATGATTTTCTCTATTTCATACTCCGTGTAGGCAAAACTTGTTTCAAAACTCTCCCCTACCCCCATGGTAGAGATTTTGCCGATGTCAAAAGCGCCGGGCACCTCGTCTGTAAAAATATTATTCGGATTGGTAAACTCCCATGTCTTCCTAATCTCCACGGCATTGACTTTGCCATAGAGGGTATTCACCGCCTGCCCAACAAACAAATCGCCCGGGTCACCCACAAACACATCGGCACCACCGCCCATAATGGCAGGGTTACCCATCGTGGAAAAGTTCCGGTTGAACCTGTAGGTTGTTTGCGTAGAGCCATTGCCCGAAGATGTGTTGTTAGTCTCTATTCCCATGCCCCCTGTTCCATAAGCGGAGGCAGACGTGC
The DNA here is from genome assembly GCF_001431085.1 of Candidatus Symbiothrix dinenymphae. Taxonomy (NCBI): domain Bacteria; kingdom Pseudomonadati; phylum Bacteroidota; class Bacteroidia; order Bacteroidales; genus Candidatus Symbiothrix; species Candidatus Symbiothrix dinenymphae. The sequence continues at coordinate 4,344 of NZ_BBRU01000379.1, read as the reverse complement.
CAATCACTCCCAGCACCATCATCGTGGAATAGCCGAGCGAGAGCGTATTTTTAGAAGTCATCAACGTGCCTGCTGTCCACGAATCAAACTCGGTGTGCACCAGCGTCGTTCCGGCACTGATATAGGCGTAGCTGCTGGTACCGGGAGGGTCGTGGAGCACAAAATCCACTTTCGGAGGCGCCGTCGTCCGGAAGTCGGTGCCGGTGACCGTTCCGCCCAGCACGTAAGCTTCCAAGCCCTTCGCACCAAAATTATCCGAATAATAGGACCGTCCTCCGGTAGTCATCGTGGTAGACAACCGCGACACCCCGTCACCACTCGGCGCGCCAACCACAAACTCATAAATGCCCATTTCAAGTTCCGCATCCATACTAATGTTCACCTGCGCCGAATTTGCGGCGATGGTGGATGTAATGCTGAAAGTAGCATCCTTTGCCGGCTCTGCAATGATGTCTAAAGAATTAAGATTGACATGGTATTCTTCCGCATTCATCACAAAAGTATATGATTTACCTTGCAGGAATACCGGCTTGCCAAAGGTGTAAAACCCGTCATCGTCCGGCTGCAAGTTCAAGTTCACCAGCGCGAGCGTTGTGTCGGGCAAAACATACTCTTTTTCACCAAAATAATTAACCGTACTTCCCTCGCCTGTTATTTTCGCATTCGCCTCCCACTCCCACTGCTGTATCGTGTAAATGGGTTCCGGACGATGAATATAGTTCCATTCCTTATGGTATCGGATGGTGTCGGTCTGTTCCACAAATTGCATCTGCCCGTTCACCAATACCGAATCGCTCCAAGTGAGCGTATTTTTTTTCATCGCAGCCTCATCAACCACCGGCGCATCGCGCAGGTCAAGCCTTTCATTTCCATTATAGATAATGCCGTCATAAAGCGTTTTGATGGGCTCTATATTATACACTTCGGGGTATAGCCACGCCACATATTCGCCGGTGATTTGGTTGATATAAACAGTCACCTCATTGCCATTAATTTTCATCTCGGTAAACTCTTGTCCGAAACCGCCAAAGTCAAAATCGCTGTCAACCAAGTTCTCCAACATCATCTCATATTCCCACTCCATGTCATAGCCATCCACTTCGTCGTCGGCGGCAGCGGCGGCGGCAGCGGCGGCGGCCTCGGCAGCCTCATACGCAGCCTCGGCAGCCTCTGCCTCATCATACGCAGCCAAAAAGTCATCTATATATCTCTCCCAATCAAAGTCTCCATTTTCATTTAAATAGGTCATCGGGATACCGTTGTTCTGCATAAATCGTGCGACATCAAACACACCGTTCTCGTCCATATAGGTTTGCAGCCTCAACCGGTCTTCTTCGGTGAGAGGTGCGTCCAACTCCAACGGGGGACTGTTCATCCATGCTTCAAGTTCCGGGTCTATCTCGGCGATGGAATCGAGATAGGCGTATGCTTGCAATTCTTCCTCTGTGGGGTCGTTCATCCAGGCAAGATAATCCTCTTGAGCCAAGAGAAAACCTAACGCGTCCAGACCGTCTGTTTCGGAATAAAATTCACCAAACGCGTCGGCATTTTTGCGTATTATTGCATCCCAATCCACCTCGCCGTCGTCATTGGTATATTGGGCAGGCCAATCCTCATCTAAATCCTCGACTTCCGCTCCCAAAAGTTGTTCCCTGCTTGGGTTTCGCAGCCACGCGCCTTTGTCGTGCAAATTGATAATAAAGGTATCTCCGGAGGCTTCATAACGCAACCGGGGCTGTCCCACTTTATCAATCGCCGTGAACACCAACGAATCCACCCCGATATTATTTCTACCCCAGCCAAAGCCCGAAACGACCTCGGACTCCTGTATGCCCCCGGCAATATGCCCAATCACTTTCACACGTGTCTGGTCATAGAAATGCACGCCGGAGCGGTCGCTCTGATAATCAAGATTTTGTCCGGTAGTCAGCGACAAGGCTTTGCCATCTTTGGCAAACCAGTGTCCGGGCTTCTCCACCTTAAATTCGTGCACGCCGACAGGCACTTCCAGCTCGTAAGTACCGTTCGCAGCAGTCGTTATAGGCTTCCCGTTCGACAAACACTGGTTGCCGTCTATCGTGAACGTACAACCCTCCACCGGGTAATTGCCGCCTTCATACATGACCTTACCCGATACCTTGAACGATGATTTATCTTCAAAATCCGCGCTGTTATAGATGTGGCTGGCGGCATTGAAATGGTACGTTCGCGTGGTTGGCGCAAACAGATGCGCACTTGAGCCTTCGCCCAAACTCGGCGTCAGCGTAAACGAGGTGCCATCGCCCGCGTAGGGGATAGTGTTGAGAATATAGGAGCCGTTCACATCGGTGATGGCTCGGTTTGCCAACAACGCTGCATTGGGAGCATTAGTTAAGGTATGAAAATCATGTTTGGTATTGCTTGCAGTGTGAACGGCGCCGTGATTTTCGTTGAATGTGGTGCCGCTGGCGGTGGCTGAGGCGTCATAGACCTCATCGTCGCTTAGTTCGTCGAAGCGGTAATAGACTTGCAAGTCTGCCTCTTTGCCGGCTATGAAGCGCCCGTAGTCTTGCTTGATTTTGGTCGGCGTCAGGGCTTTTTTCCAGATGCGGACTTCGTCCATGAAGCCGGTGAAACCGGCTACCGAAGCCTTACTCTTGCCCAGATAAATGCTGTCCGCAGTCGCGGTCGCGGCAGCGCTCGCGGCGGCGCTCTCGCTCGCGGCGGTAACCGTGGCGGTGGCGGTAGCCACCGAATCCCCGTTGATATACAATCGGGCGGTGTTGTCGGCAAACGTTACCGTAACATGCGTATATTGGTCTGCCTGTAGGCGTGCCGCGTTGGGCAGGCTCAGGAGAAAGTCGGTGGTGCCGACGGTGAGTGTGAAGCTCTCAGAGCCGTTGGCTCGCACCGCATAATGTCCGGCATGAGTATAGAACAGCGAGGCAGGAGCCTGCACATCGTGCGGCTTCACCCAAGCCTGAAATGTGAACGCGGAGGGCGACAAAGCATTCGCCTTGATGGGCGTTGTGATGTAGTTTTGGTGGTCGCTTGTGAACTCGAAAGCCTTGTTTGGGGCTTCCGGTGTAGTCGTAGCGGTAACCGTGGCTCCCACCACGGAGGTGGAGCCGCTCTTAAAGGCAATCTGCCCGATGACTGTTCCGTAAGGCTGTTTGTAGCCGGTGGAATGCTTTTCGCTGTGTTCTTTGATGTCGCCGTCGCAATCCGTCACGCCCACCACTTTATAGTCATAGTAGATGCCCTGAACGGCAGATTTGTCTTCGTACATGTAGTTGGTAACACTGCCGGACGGTATTTCGGCGAGTGACTCTGTCGGCGCTCCGGCAAGGTTCTTAATCGCGCGCGACAGGCGGAAGCTCTTAAACCGGTGCCGCGGTGTCATGTCCCACTTCACCAGCACCTTGTCGTCGTAATAGCCTTTGGAGGCACTGAGATTGGCGATGGCGCCAATGCTGTGCAACCGCAATTCCATAAACAGAGTGCCGGTCTTAGCAAATGGCTGCCCGTATTCGCCAATACCACCGACGTCGTCACCTCCGTCGAACATGCGAATTTCGTAATAGAAGGGGGTGCAGTCCACGGTGAATGAATCGACCCACTCCACCGTAGTGGAACCGGCCGCGACAGGCTGCTCATGTACTTGCACTAATGGTTTAGTGCCGTCTTTTCTGTAGATGCGGCACCGGTAGTTGGTGCTGAAGCGCCCGTCATTCAATGTCCAAGATACTTTTACGGTGGTGCTGTCATGTTCCTGAATTTCCGCTGTGGCGGGGGTTGCTGCCACTCTATCGGTGTTAAACGTTGCAGAGCGTGTTACATTGTATTCGGCTTCCTCGAGGTTAAACGCACCTCGCGTAACGAGAAACTCATACTCTTTGGTGCCCTCGTCCTTTGCCGGATAAGGAAAGGTGACAGAAGGATTTGTTTCGGTGGGGTCGTACTTTTTCACGAGTCTTTCATCGTTTTCATTCTTGACATCAGCCCATTCACCATCTTTTCGCCGCCACTTAATCTTATAGTCATCTACTCTCGACTGCGTAGTGCCGGGAGGCATCGTCCATGTCAGGGTTATTTTTTCATTCGCCGGCGTCACCTGCAAACTATTTTCGTCCGGGCAAGGGTACGCCGGAATGATATATATGTCGGACTCTTTTGACTGGTTGGTTGGAATGTAGGATGGCCAGTCATCTCGTCGAGTGAAGGAAATGGTATCCTCGAAGGGCAGCTTGTAATAATCCGTGCGCGCCGTCTTGACTTTCAACTCTATGTTTTTGCTGTATTGATCCCGGGTACATAGTGTATCCATACTATTCTCCTGAGCCGCGACGGGTTTGGGTGAACCCG
>NZ_BBRU01000378.1:0-466 GCF_001431085.1 Candidatus Symbiothrix dinenymphae | reverse complement strand
GTGTTATACGGTGCACGAGGTGCCAACGGTATCATCCTGGTATCCACTAAGTCGGGACGTGAAGGTCCTGCAAAAATCAGCGCAAGGGTGGATGTCAATGTGACTACACCCACAAAACTGCCTGAACTGATGGACGGGGTGGCTTATATGCGTTTGTATAATCAAACACAGCTGTCCCGCCGTCCCGATGCGACACCGGTTTATAGCGAGCAGAAAATCTATTCTACCGCTCGGGGAGAAAATCCGATGATTTATCCCAATGTCAATTGGTACGATGCGCTGTTCAAACAGCAGACCACTAATACCAAAGCCAACCTGAACGTTTCAGGCGGTGGCACGGTGGCTACCTATTATGTTGCCGGAGGGTTTGAGAACGAAACAGGCTTGCTGAAAGTGGACGGGCGGAACAATTATAAAAACAAAATTGATATCAACCGGGTCCACGGGCGGGGGAATGTCATTTTCA
>NZ_BBRU01000377.1:0-466 GCF_001431085.1 Candidatus Symbiothrix dinenymphae | reverse complement strand
ATATGAAAGTGGGCGAACGCACGGCGGAAATGATTAAAATCAATGTCGGCTCTGCCTCTGTCACGCTGGAAGACCCCCCTGAGGATTATATCGCGTTTGGTCCCAACCGTATGACCGCGCTCCCGATGGAAGTGCCGGTGTCGTACCAGGAAATTGCACACTGTTTGGATAAATCTATCAATAAAATTGAAATGGCTGTGCTAAGCGCGTTGGAAAATACCCCGCCGGAATTGTATGCCGACATCGTTCGCAACGGCATTTATCTCGCCGGTGGTGGTGCTTTGCTGAAAGGCTTGGACAAACGTTTGCAGGAAAAAATCAACATCCCGTTCCATATTGCCGAAGACCCGTTGCATTCGGTGGCAAAAGGAACCGGTATTGCATTGAAAAATATAGGCAGATATAAATTTTTGATTCGATAAATTGAAGAACTTAATCAGTTTTATTTTCAAAAACATCCATTGGG
>NZ_BBRU01000376.1:0-466 GCF_001431085.1 Candidatus Symbiothrix dinenymphae | reverse complement strand
CATGGGGTGTTGTTTGTGTTGTTGTTTTCTACGTCTATCATGCTGACTGTCAACAACAACCGTTTTCAGCGCAGCAAATTTTTGGCGGCAACCCAAGAGGTCATAGGCAGTTTTTATGCTGTGACCGCTGTCTTTTACGCTTACATCGAACTCCGAACTATCAATGAGGATATGATGCAGCGCATTGTTGATTTGGAAAACCAAATTGCCGAATACCGGAACACCTTAAAACTGACAAATGACACACTGCACACAGGCAATCTCGACATTGACCAATCCGGCAAAACGTATCATTGGGTGTCGGCGAAAGTTGTCAATAATAACATTTCAAAAATCGACAACTACCTGACCTTGGATAAAGGGGAACTGGATGGTATTGAGGCAGATATGGGTGTCGTTTCGCCCAGAGGTATCGTGGGAGTTGTGAAGCAGGTTTCAGCCCATTTTTCGCAAGTCATCCCTGTAC
>NZ_BBRU01000375.1:0-467 GCF_001431085.1 Candidatus Symbiothrix dinenymphae | reverse complement strand
GGAAGGAAGTGATTGCCCGCGAAATTCAGCGGCTTTCTTCGCGCAACAAGGAGGTGCTGATAACCGTCGATATGGGTGCTATCACGGAATCGCTGTTTGAAAGCGAACTGTTTGGACACGTCAAAGGCTCTTTCACGGATGCCAAAACCGACCGGATTGGTAAATTTGAGGCTGCCAATCGCGGTACGTTGTTTCTCGATGAAATCGGCAATTTGTCTTATCCTTTGCAGGCTAAACTGCTGAATGCCTTGCAGTCGCGACAAATTATCCGCGTAGGCGACAACAAACCCATTCCGGTGGATATTCGCTTGATCAGTGCCACCAACCGCCGGTTGCAGGAATCGGTGCAAAAAGGCGAATTTCGGGAAGATTTGCTCTATCGCATCAACACCATTCAGATAGAAGGGCCACCGTTGCGGCAGCGAGTGGAAGATATTCCGCTGTTAGCCGAGTTCTTTTTGAAAAAA
>NZ_BBRU01000374.1:0-467 GCF_001431085.1 Candidatus Symbiothrix dinenymphae | reverse complement strand
ACCCTACCCTTACATTGACAAAAAACACTTTGGCTTTTTGTGTTATTCAAGTCCTGACTTTCAGCATAATAACGAATTACGAATAAGTCCTTTTATCCCAACGAGCCATATTTCTACGCTTGCATTGGACAAAGATAATTTGTTGACGGCTTGTGTCTATTTTGCAGTTCGTCATTGTATCGAGGCAACATGGCTTAACGACCGCGACCAATTTTTATATCCGAATGACGGTTACAAAACCGATACTGAATTTCAAAATGATTGTTTAATTTATACATTGTTTCATAATCAAAACAAAATAGTATCTGTTGGTTATGTCAATCATTGGCTCCCATTTGGGCCGCAGGATGTGAAGGCAAAGGACAATTTCAAATCCACATTTATGGCAGATTTTTTGGCGGGAAAGAAAACAACTTTTGGCGGCGGTGGCAGTGGTGGTTATGCAAAACAAGTGGACGTGTTTATGG
>NZ_BBRU01000373.1:0-468 GCF_001431085.1 Candidatus Symbiothrix dinenymphae | reverse complement strand
CTATACAAATGCCCAATCATCAACATCCGATTAGCATTGTCGGTATAGCCATGAATGATAACAGCCGTGTTGGGCGATTCTGGCACCGCCCGCACATACAGCGCATGCAGAGGCTGTTTCAAAAGTCTGTCATTGGGGACCTGACCCGCAATCTCCTGTTCTGCCACAATAAACGTGTCGCGCAATGCCGAATTTTGCCGCAAGCTATCCCCCCAGAGTCTCAAACAGGCATCCTGCCGGGAAAGGTACGCATAAGCATCCTCCGCATCAGAGGCAGTCGTTTTCCTGTCCAGAGATACGCCAAACATATATATCGTCGCACCGCAGATGCCGGCGGCAATGATGATGACGATTGACAGGGCTGCTTTTATTTTTTTCATTGGATGTTTTTTTGCTGCAAAGGTACTGTTTTTTTCTTTTCCTCCTTGCGCCTTTTTCATTACAAAATGCTTACCTTTGCGGAAAAAG
>NZ_BBRU01000372.1:0-470 GCF_001431085.1 Candidatus Symbiothrix dinenymphae | reverse complement strand
GCATATCTTCGCGCAATTCCTGTGGACGGGCGTCGACTATCTCGGCGAATCCAAAGGATGGCCGTCGCGCGGATATTATACGGCACTGCTGGATTTCGGCGGGTTCATCAAGCCGCGCGGGTATTTCCGCCGGGCACTCTGGTCAGAAAAACCGGTGGCTTACATCGGCACTTACCCGGCACCCGACAACAAATGGGCGCTGTATATGGATGCAGCACCGGTTTGGAACTATGCCGACGGACAGAACATCCGCGTGGTATGCTACACAAACGCCGCCGAAGCCAAGTTGTTGCTTAACGGAAAGGAAACAGGAGCCACGAAAAAATACGACGACAACACGGGCATCATTGGGTGGGATATTCCCTACACGGCAGGCACGCTGGAAGTGGTGGGCATGGACGCCGCAGGGAACAAAACCTGCGAGTATGCCATCCGCACGTCGGGGCGCTCACATACGCTGACGGCTACGG
>NZ_BBRU01000371.1:0-470 GCF_001431085.1 Candidatus Symbiothrix dinenymphae | reverse complement strand
CCCTGTCACGGGCAGGTTATAAGCTGCGTAGGCTTCGCCCCAACGACGGATGTCGTGGTATCGGTGTCCTTCGCAGGCAAATTCAATGCGCCGTTCTTTTTTGATAAGGTCGCGCATATCGTCACGAGACGGGAGAGCAGCTAAGCCGGGCAATCCTGAGCGATAGCGTATCTGATTGAAAGCGTCCAGTATCTCGTTTTCATCTCTTCCCGTCACGGTGATGCCGTCCTCGCTATAACTGCCGTCTAATTCGTTCAAAGCCTCCGCATAATTCAGCAGCGTTTCCGCATAGCGAAAAACCAGGAATGATTTGGCTTTTATTATCCCGCTAGTAACCGCATCTTCGGGGTGAACGTATTTTTTGCAGGTGTAAGCCGTATGGTTATAATCCATGGGGAAGAATTGATTGGGACCCGCATTTCCGCTCATCGAATAGTCTACTGTGACATTTCTAACAGTATTGCTAGTGT
>NZ_BBRU01000370.1:0-471 GCF_001431085.1 Candidatus Symbiothrix dinenymphae | reverse complement strand
TATTTGTCGGCAATGGCATCGTTGTTAATCTTTTTGCGCAGATAACTGCCGAACGGCTGCACCGACGGGAAAATGATTTTGCCGACCTGCGCCTGCACGGTGAAGCCCTCCACAAAGTCGAAATAGCCGTCCGGATGCGGCTCCTGGCGGGTGTCCAAGCGGTCGAGATTTTCCACGCGCAGGAGCAACTGGTTGGCAATGTCGCCCTCAGTGAGATAGTTGAGGTACGCGCCCGTGGTGTCGCTCTGATATTTGATGTCGAGGCGAAATCTGTCGCGGTCGAGGTTGCGATTGGGTGCGATGGTATAGACATTGCGCATCATCAAATGCCATGTAGGTAGCTCCGGCGCATGGGATGTGCCCTTCACGAGTTTCAAAAAGAGGCTCTCGGCGGAGCCATTGGGATTGTCGGGGCCAAATTCGCCCACCTGATACACTGCATTGCGATAGGAGTATTCGTAAGGCACACCC
>NZ_BBRU01000369.1:0-472 GCF_001431085.1 Candidatus Symbiothrix dinenymphae | reverse complement strand
CATCCAATTAGATATGTTCAGCAAGGAATTGGCCGAAGTTGAAGACGGAGATATGCGTTATGTTTTGTCGGTCAATGAAGAGTTGGAAACTTCCGAAAAAAATTACCTCCATCTTCACAAAACAAGAGTGGAAGACTTGCTCACATGGATAAAAAGTTCGTGGGAAGGGCGTAGAGATAGGAATATAGAAAATTACAATAAAATTCAAGAAGGCAAAACAAAAAACAAAAATTTGAAAACAGCCTTCACCGAAACGGACATTGAACGCTATAAGAAAAGGGTGGAAAAAACGATTGAAAAATGTCGGATGTCAAAATATTTTTCTATCAAAGTAATTGATAATGAGAGTTTTGAGATAGAGTTTAATCAGCTTGCGTTCGAGCAAAGCGAAAGTTTGTGCGGGAAATATGTGGTCTGTTCAAATGTAAAACCGGATATTTTGACAACAAAAGAAGTGCGTGGACAATACAAA
>NZ_BBRU01000368.1:0-6486 GCF_001431085.1 Candidatus Symbiothrix dinenymphae | reverse complement strand
AAGCGGTGGTGGCAGGCACAACGGGCTGGCTGGAGAAGTTGGAAGAGGTGAAAAAAGCCTGCACGGACACCGGCAAAACCTTCTTCTACGCCTCCAATTACAGCATCGGCGTAAATATTTTCTTTGCGGAGTTGGTTGCCTTCGTAATTCACGATGCAGCGGCGATACAGGGCGATGTTTTCTTCGCTTAGCACAATCGTTGCGCCTCTTTTCGGAATCCACAGCGGACCAAAATTGTCGCGCGACCAGCCCGTGGCATAGTCGTAGGGGTAGGTTTTGTCGTTGAGGTTGTCGTCCGGAAGAATCGTAACCGACTTTGCCCAACCCTTTTTTTGCAACACCTCGCAGGCAGCCTGAGTCAGCGGCAGGCGGTCATACACGGGATGGTTTTGCCCCTCCTCATCGGTCGTCCAAAACAAATGCTGGTCGGCTTTGCTGACTTCCAATTCCTCAAATTGCTTCGCGGAAAGGGGATTTTTCGTCTCAACGAAGTAATCAAACTGCAATTTCCTGGGATTAGGTAATGCCTCACCGGTAATATACACTTGATTGTTAATGATTTGCAGACTATCGCCGGGCATTCCTATCAACCGTTTCACAAAATTTTCGCGCCGGTCAACAGGGCGATACATGATTTCGCCAAACTCCACCGGATGCGAATGAACCGCCTCTCTGCCATATAAATCAACTAACCGATAATAATCCGGATTTTGGGCAAGGAAAGCAATCGTGTCGCCCGCCGGAAAATTAAACACCACGATGTCGTTGCGCTTCAGCGAAGTAAGTCCTCGCAGCCGCTTGTATTTCCACAACGGTTTTTCCCAATACGAGTTGCCACCAACAAGCGGTAAGGTGTTGTGAGTCAACGGAAAAGCAACCGGCGTATTCGGCATTCGCGGACCGTAATTGACCTTGCTCACCAGCAAAAAATCACCCACCAGCAGGCTTTTTTCCGAACAAGAGTTGAGTTACGACCCGCACAACTGCATCCTCCGGCGGGAAATATGGCGGGAGGGCAAGTCACGCGCCTTTATCAACGATAGTCCGGTGGGTTTGAACGAACTGAAAACGCTCGGCACATCGCTCATCGACATCCATTCGCAGCACGAAAATTTGTTGCTGGTCGATAACAAATTTCAACTGCAAGTGCTTGACGTGTTGGCAAATAACCAACTCCTTCGCACGCAATACTCTATGGAGTACAAAAATCTTGTCGCCATTCGCAAACATTTGCAGGAATTGCAGGAAAAAGCGAAAGCGAGCACGGATGAACAGGAATATCTGCGATTTCAGCATCAACAACTCGCTGATGCACAGCTAAAACCCAACGAACAAGCGGATTTGGAGAACGAACAAGAAACTCTGACGCACCTTGAAGAAATAAAAACAGGGCTGTTCACCATCGAAAATCACCTCTCCGACGACACCCACGGCGTGGTAGTTGCCCTGAAAGAGGCTCTAAACACCTGCCAAACATTAGAAAAAGTGTATCCGTCCGCACAAGCAGCCACAGAGCGGCTGCAAACGGCTTACCTCGATTTGAAAGACTTGCAAACAAGCCTCAACAGCGAACAGGAAAAATTGGAACTCAACCCCGAACGCCTGAAATTAGTGAACGACCGCCTGGATTTGTTCTACTCGTTGCAGCAAAAACACAAGGTACAGACGGTGGAAGCACTCATCGAACTGCGCGACAAAATAGCCGAGCAATTGGAAGAAATTGAAAACTATGAGGAAGTCCTCGCCAAATTGCAACAAGAATTGGATGCAGCACAGAAAAAAGTGCGCGAACTTGCCGCCGAATTGTCCGCCACACGCCTGCGAGCAGGTGCCTATTTGGAAAAACAGTTGGTCGAAAAAGTGAGCGTGCTGGGGATGCCCTACATGCAGTTTGCGTGCCAAATTGACAAAAAAGAAACGCCCGACACAAGCGGTGGCGATACCGTTTGCTTCCTGTTTTCGGCGAATAAAAATGTCGCTCTCCGACCGGTGGCTCAAATTGCATCGGGCGGCGAAATTTCACGTTTAATGCTGGGTATCAAGGCATTAATTGCCGGAGCAACCGCATTGCCGAGCATCATTTTTGACGAAATAGACTCGGGCGTTTCTGGCGAAGTGGCAGACAAAATGGGACAAATCATGCACCGGATGGGCGATGTCATGCAAGTAATCACGATTACGCACCTCCCACAAATAGCGGCACAAGGCAACACGCACTATTTTGTCTATAAAGATGACGCAAAAGAAACGACAGAAACGCAAATCCATTGCCTCTCACCGGACGAACGCATCCGAGAAATTGCACAGATGCTGAGCGGGTCGGCGCTCACGGATGCCGCGATTGAAAATGCCAAAGAGTTGTTGAAAAGAGCCAATTAATAATGGTTAATGCTGCAATGTTAATGTTATTGGGCTGCTGATGCTTTTCCAAACTGTTGTTTCGCCTCCTGTGTAATATTTCAGATTGATGGTAATGTAGGGTCTTGTGGTTGTAGCTTCTGTGATTTCGGGAACAAGTATCGCCGAAAAGTCAAAGAAATGTGGCTCTGTGCCTACAACAAGAGAGTTTGATTCAGAAGGTGCACTACCTTTCGCCATCAAATAGGCATCGTAGGAGTAGTCGGCGGTCGCAACAAGTTCCAAACGATAGACAACAGTCTGATTTTCAAACATTGGACGTGCAATCTCTGAATACCAACGCTTGCTCAACAGAAAATTCACAAATTGCCCATTGGCGATGGAGTCGGTGTAGTCGCCGGGCACCGGCACTTCGGACACCAAAGTGACAGCAGTTTGTGCAATCGGGTCAGAAATATCTACTTGCATAGGCGTGATGTAGCCCTTTGTTGCATAATCGGGTTGTTGGGTCCAATCCACTTGAAATTGTGTCAGCACACATTCATTGGCATTCAAACTGCCTGCCTTGTCGCTCGGGACGACAACGGAGCCCCAATCCGTCTTCAGCAACGTGTTTGAGGCATCCACACCAACCACCGCAGGCATCACGCCGGACGTTTGCGTGTTTGCAACATTATCATCCAAACAGCCGCTCACTCCCACCAATACGAGCATCAGACTACATGAGAGGCACGTTTTCAAAACATTTTTTCGTTTCATAATATCTGTTTTTAGCCGCAAAGGTAGTGAAAATTTTTATTGCCCCGTCACAGAATTGCTCATTCATACTCCGGAAGGTTTATCCTGGCAGGCAGAGTATCTCGATTGATTACGGGTAGCAAGGATAAAGTAAAAACAGGCTTAACGGCAAAAAGTTAAGCCTGTTTTTTGCGATAAAAAACTTCATTCCAGCACATACATTTTTGAGGGAGCGGCGCGCTCCAATGTTACTAAATTGACGTTTTCTATGTTTATGGAGCGGAAATCCAGGGCTTCGCGCACGGTGCAGTAGGCGAGTTCGGCGCGGTTGTTTTCGCCGCTGAGGTGGCACAGCCAGATGTTGCGGAGGTGCGAGCTGAAGTTGGCGGCTAAAAAATTGGCGGTGTCGCTGTTGCACAAATGCCCCTTGCCGTTGGTGATGCGCTCTTTCAGCACATCGGGGTAGTTGCCGCTGAACAGCATTTCGGCATCGTAATTGGCTTCGATGACGAGGTGATTTGCCATTTTCAGGTGTTTGCCAACCTCGTCGTCAATTAGCCCGACATCCGTTGCGAGCACCCACTTTTGCTGCTCATATTCAACAAGATAGCCCACACAATCGGAGGCATCGTGCGGCACATTAAAGGCGGTGATGCTAAAATCTTTTATCTGAATGGGCGCGTTTTTTTCTATCGGTCGTCGGCTGGTAGCGTCCAATTTTTCGCGCACGAAAAAACTGCTGTTAATGCCATCCAAAACGGGCTGTGTGGCATAAACGGGGATATTATATTTGCTGCTCAATGCGCCAACAGCCTTGATATGGTCGGCATGGTCATGTGTTACAAACAAACCCATAATCTGCTCTAAACCAATACGATGGCTATTCAATCCGTCTTTAATTTGGCTGCAAGGAAGACCGGCATCGAAGAGAACGCCGTAGCTTTCTGTCCCCAAAAAATAGGAGTTGCCGCTACTCCCGCTTCCCAAACTCAAAAATTTTAACGCCATTTTTTCAATTTTCGCGCAAAGGTACGCAAAAAACAAAAATAATGTTGTACTTTTGCGCAAAAAAAGAATGAAAATAGCACTTATCGGGTACGGAAAAATGGGGCATGAGATTGAAGTCATTGCCTTGGAGCGCGGTCATAACATCGTGTCAATCATTGACATAGACAATCAAGCGGACTTTGATTCGCCCGCTTTTCTGTCGGCGGATGTGGCGATTGAATTTTCGCGCCCGGAAACGGCTTTTGCCAATTATCAAAAATGCTTTGAGCGCAATATAGCGGTGGTGGCAGGCACAACGGGCTGGCTGGAGAAGTTGGAAGAGGTGAAAAAAGCCTGCACGGACACCGGCAAAACCTTCTTCTACGCCTCCAATTACAGCATCGGCGTAAATATTTTCTTTGCCGTGAACAAACATCTGGCACGCATCATGAACGATTTCCCGCAATACGATGTGCGGATGGAGGAAATTCACCACATCCACAAATTGGATTCGCCCAGCGGCACAGGAATTAGCATCGCAGAAGGCATCCTGCAACACATCGACCGCAAAAAAACATGGCGAGAGGGCACCGAAGGCACCCCGGACGAACTGCTGATTGAAACCAAACGCCTCGGCGAAGTCCCCGGCTTCCACGAAGTAGTCTATGAATCGGAAGCCGACAGCATCCGATTCACGCACGATGCCAAAAACCGCAAAGGCTTCGCCCTCGGAGCCGTCCTCGCCGCCGAATTTGTGCAAGGCAAAAAGGGCTTTTTGACAATGAATGATTTATTGAAATTTTAAATAAAAAACAGTACCTTTGCAGCATAAAAAAATTAATACATATATATTATGGCATATAAAGAAATGACATTAGAAGAAAAGCTCGACATTGGAGTGAGAAGTATTCGATTGAGAGAAGCCGGGCAACTGGAAGAAGCGGACAGAGTGCGAAAACTGATACCACTGTCGCCGACCATGGCAAAATGGTGTAAGGACATGATTGGACCGGATTTCCTTATCCAACAAGGTTTTAACCTATCAGAAGCGGAGGAGGAATATGGAGCGGATTGGCTTACTCGCTAGAATAGCTTTCAATGTGGGTATGTGTGATATGAATCTTTATGAAATATGAATAATAAAATAATTGAAAAAATTAAGTTAGTGAAGTCTGTGAACCATTGGGATTGGGTTAAAGCCCTGATTTGGTGTCATTTGTATGGCTTTTTTGTGGCTTGGACGGGGTGTTGGTGGCTGTTGTTGGGGCTGCCGGTGGTGTTTGACGTTTATGTTACCAAATACATCCGCTGGGGGTGGTGGCGGGAGTTGACAAACCCCGTTTCTCGGCAGGTGATGAGTTGGGTGGATACCATTGTTTTTTGTTTGGTGGCAGTGTATGTGATAAATATTTTTGTTTTTCAGAATTACCAGATACCGAGTTCTTCGTTGGAAAAAAGCCTGCTGGTGGGTGATTTTTTGCTGGTGAGCAAGGTCAATTACGGTCCGCGAATGCCGAATACGCCGGTTGCTTTTCCGTTGACTCACAACACCTTACCGCTTGTTGGTGGCAACTCGTATTGGGAAAAACCGTTGTGGAAATACAAGCGGCTGCGAGGACTTACTTCGCTGAAGCGCAACGACATCGTGGTGTTTAATTTTCCGGCGGGCGACACGATTGCTTTCCTTGCCCAAAATCCGGATTATTATCGGTTAGTTGATTTATATGGCAGAGAGGCGGTTCATTCGCATCCGGTGGAGTTTGGCGAAATCATGTATCGCCCTGTTGACCGGCGCGAAAATTTTGTGAAACGGTTGATAGGAATGCCCGGCGATAGTCTGCAAATCATTAACAATCAAGTGTATATTACCGGTGAGGCATTACCTAATCCCAGGAAATTGCAGTTTGATTACTTCGTTGAGACGAAAAATCCCCTTTCCGCGAAGCAATTTGAGGAATTGGAAGTCAGCAAAGCCGACCAGCATTTGTTTTGGACGACCGATGAGGAGGGGCAAAACCATCCCGTGTATGACCGCCTGCCGCTGACTCAGGCTGCCTGCGAGGTGTTGCAAAAAAAGGGTTGGGCAAAGTCGGTTACGATTCTTCCGGACGACAACCTCAACGACAAAACCTACCCCTACGACTATGCCACGGGCTGGTCGCGCGACAATTTTGGTCCGCTGTGGATTCCGAAAAGAGGCGCAACGATTGTGCTAAGCGAAGAAAACATCGCCCTGTATCGCCGCTGCATCGTGAATTACGAAGGCAACCAACTCCGCAAAGAAAATATTTACGCCGATGCTGTAATTGGAGGCGTAGAAGAAGGTTTTGCCGGTGTCCGTGCAGGCTTTTTTCACCTCTTCCAACTTCTCCAGCCAGCCCGTTGTGCCTGCCACCACCGCTA
>NZ_BBRU01000367.1:0-472 GCF_001431085.1 Candidatus Symbiothrix dinenymphae | reverse complement strand
GATCGAGGTTACTATTATGGTGAATGGAATGTGGGGATATACAATATGTATTGGTGGGATGGCAATGACGCTGCTACTGTGGGCGAATGGAAACTCATTCAACAGGTGAAAATCCCGATGCCTTCTGCGGACATGGGTGTGATGGACATCATCCGTCAAGCGATAGCAGGCGACGAGGCCTTAATGTACCCCGACGATCCGGACTACACACCGGCTACCCGCTATTTCAGATACCAGTGTGTCAATGGTTTTCAAAATAATTATAACGGTACCGCTGAGGTGCTTGCCGAACTGACACTTTACGGAAAAAAAGCACCATGATAGAAATTGAGAAATGTAGAAATTAAGAAATTAAAAAATTAAAAATAAATAAAGATGAAAAAATATGTAATTTTAGTAGCAATTGTTGCCGTGTATTCATGCACCGGCGATATATACGACAACATCAAAGAGATGGCTGATTCGGAAATAG
>NZ_BBRU01000366.1:0-472 GCF_001431085.1 Candidatus Symbiothrix dinenymphae | reverse complement strand
ATATTATACGGAGGGGCACAACCAATACGCCCTCATTTACATTGAATGAATTGGGCGACGGAAAAACCACACAGGTGAACATTACTTACCGGCTATTGCCGAAGGATGGCATTGATACGGTGGATGTTGCCCGTGTTCTGGAAGTGAAAACGATGTCCCAACTCGCGTTCAACGATTACATAAACGAGACGCGAATGTTTCCTGATCCGGCATACGCCACTGATGTTCTTATGGGTACTTTTGGCGTTACTCAAATTCCTCACACTCTTCGTGCCGGTCAGCCATGCGAATTTCCCGGAGCCGACTTCGACTATGGCGCAGATAGAGATGGAGATGGAAAAGGTAATATAGCCTGGTATAGAGTTAACGGCGCTTCAGGTCAATCAGCCGCAGAGAAGCAATATAGAGTGGATCGGGGTGATCCCAATTGTTCAGTCAGAATTGGCTATGGTGATCTTTTGCCCGGTTATAC
>NZ_BBRU01000365.1:0-472 GCF_001431085.1 Candidatus Symbiothrix dinenymphae | reverse complement strand
GACAGCGCGAACGAATGGTCGTGATAATCCTGTCGGGGTCTTCGGACACCAACAAAAAGACCGTTTTTTCGGGCGGTTCTTCCAGCAATTTCAACAATTTATTGGCAGCCGCCTCCTGCATTTTTTCGGGCAGCCAAATAATCATCACTTTGTAGTCCGATTCGTAGCTTTTGAAATTCAGTTTGCGCACGATATCGTTGCTTTCGCGGGCGTAAATCGTGCCTTGTGAATTGCCGGCATCAATTTTTGCCAGCCAATTACTGAGACTTGAATGGGGCGTTTTCGTCAAAAATTCGCGCCAATCAGGTAAAAAATCGTCCGAAAAAGCATCTTTGCTGCCTTTTTTATTGATGATTGGAAACACGAAATGCAAATCGGGATGCGCTAACTTGTTGACTTTCTGACAACCGGGGCACACGCCGCAAGCATCATCCGCCTGCCGATTGGTGCACAGCAAATAACGCGCATAAGC
>NZ_BBRU01000364.1:0-473 GCF_001431085.1 Candidatus Symbiothrix dinenymphae | reverse complement strand
GCATCAGCGAATCTTTCACCTGGTCGATATTTGCCCCTTTGGAGGCATTGGAATAGGTGAATTTTTGACAGCACTGCTCCATTACCGACGAAAAAACATCTCTAAGTCGCATTGGAAGCACACGTTTTTTATATTTTGAAAAATCGTCGTAGTATGTATCCATTAAATCGTCCAAAACTTGCTGACATTGAAGCAAATCATTATGTTCAACGTATGTTTTGACCACTTCCGGCATTCCTCCGATAGAGATAAATCGCACTAATTGATTGATTATATTTGGATGAATCGCCTCCGACAGAGGGCGGTCGGGAGCTGCTGCCGCAATTTTATTTGCCATCGCATCAAAACCCATAGCACGCAGATATTCGCTAAAACAGAGCGGATACATAAACATGGACGTAATGCGCCCCACAGCAAAAGAAGGAATCTCCTGCAAAGCAAATTCCAACAGTGAACCTGCTGCGATAACGTGC
>NZ_BBRU01000363.1:0-473 GCF_001431085.1 Candidatus Symbiothrix dinenymphae | reverse complement strand
CCATGTATATCTCCATTCCGAAGTGGAAGCAATTGCCGCACTTGATGAACCGACTGCAGTTTCTCCTGCAAAAACCACTTCAGTAGTGGGTGAGGGTGTTGTTGTCTCGGTAGAACCTGCGTATGTAATAGTATATGAGGGAATAGCGGCAAATTCAGCTCTTACTGTGAAATTATCAGTTGGGGTGTAACTGCCAGAGAGGTTTGACCAGCTCCCTCCTGTAATATTAAGCATGCGTTGCATCCTTGTTAAAGTACAATGAAAATCCGGAGTAGCAGTGAATGTAAACACGCTACCATTAGGATAATTTTGGCCTGAAACTACAGGTTCTGTAGGACCAGAGGGGGGCGTTACCGTACCAGTTAGAGTACCCGTACCCGTACCCGTATTTGCATCAATGGTGACGGTAAATCCCCACGCGGGAAACGTGCTAGCTCCCCATAACACGGCAACAAGCGCCAGGCACTTTCTAA
>NZ_BBRU01000362.1:0-474 GCF_001431085.1 Candidatus Symbiothrix dinenymphae | reverse complement strand
TTACCGTACCAGTTAGAGTACCCGTACCCGTACCCGTATTTGCATCAATGGTGACGGTAAATCCCCACGCGGGAAACGTGCTAGCTCCCCATAACACGGCAACAAGCGCCAGGCACTTTCTAAACTTTTTCAACTTTTTCATACAATAAATATACATTAAAAATTACACAATATCAATAAATACACACTAAATTGCTTTGTTCAAGCACCAAATGCACCCGAAAAACGCGGCAAAATTAGTCATAAATATTTGAAAAACAATAGCAAAATGGCAAAAAACAAAAAAAACCTTTAATATTTATGTTTTTTTAACATTTCAAGGCAATTTTGCACCTTATCAACAGCTTTTCAACAAGTTTTATAGCAATAACGCGCAGTTATCAACAACCCATCAACCCCTTGTCAAGAAAATCGGTTGATGGAAGGCAAATTTCCTTAATTTGTGCAAAAAGTGGTGGTTGGTGAGGTGAAAGA
>NZ_BBRU01000361.1:0-477 GCF_001431085.1 Candidatus Symbiothrix dinenymphae | reverse complement strand
CCCCGATGATCTGCCCCCCGCCGGCAGCCCGGCCCTTGCGCCACCCCCCTCCTGCCCTCGCCCACTCCTATGCTCAACCGAATCGAACGCGCCCTTGTGGCCTGCAACCGCTGGCTGCTGATCGTGCTGTTGCTGGCCATGGCCTGCATCGTGTTTGCCAATGTGGTGCTGCGCTACACCACGGGCGACTCCATTGTCTGGGCCGAGGAAGTGGCCCGGCACATGATGATCTGGGTCACCTTCCTGGGCGCGGGCCTGGTGCTGCGCTTCGGCGGCCATGTGGCCATCGACAACCTGCACCGCTCGGTGGGCACGCGCAAAGCGCAGTGGCTGCGCCGCCTCGTGGTGCTGGGCGTGGGCCTGTTCTGCGCGGTGATGGCGGTGGCCTCGTCGCAGTACGTCTGGGCCACGCGCTTCCAGACCACGGCGGCCACGGACATTCCGATTTCCTTCGTCTACGCGGCCATGCCCGTGGGC
>NZ_BBRU01000360.1:0-478 GCF_001431085.1 Candidatus Symbiothrix dinenymphae | reverse complement strand
ACTTGAACGACATCAACCACATCTCCGACCAAATCAGCGCAAAAGTGGATACTTTTATGAATTTAGTGGAGAAAAACTTAGCCCTGAGCAGCAATCCCAAAGCCTACACCACCGCATTGCACACCCGCATCAATCTTGGCGCGGAATATAGCGTGTGCAACGACAAAATCGGCTTCGGTCTGCTGTCGTCCAATTTGATTATCGACAACACGATTTATCCCGACATAACGGCTTCGGTCAATTTTCGCCCCGCCAAGTGGTTTAATCCCAGCTTTTCGTATTCTTTCATGAATGGCGAATGGCATTCGCTCGGCTTTGGTAATTCATTAGCAGTGGGTCCGTTCACCATGTATCTGGCTATCGACAATATCCCACTCAGTTTCACGCCATTGGCAGATGAGAGCATCCCGCTTGGCTTGCCTGTTTACATGAAAGGGATAAACCTGCAAGCCGGTTGGGTGTGGGCATTCGGCGGTCC
>NZ_BBRU01000359.1:0-478 GCF_001431085.1 Candidatus Symbiothrix dinenymphae | reverse complement strand
AATTGATAGAGTCATTGCATCGTAAAAAAGGCAATAAAGTGGTCGTACTTATTGACGAGTACGACAAACCCATACTGGATGCGATAGGCAAGCCGGAAGCAGCAGAAATTCGTGCGTTTCTTCAGGGATTTTATGTGGTATTGAAAGGATGCGACGACCACCTGAAATTTGTCTTTATGACAGGCGTAACGAAAGTGGCCAAAGTGTCAATATTTTCAGCATTGAACAGTCTCAAAGATATTACGTTAAACGATAAATATGCTTCTATCTGTGGTTACACACAGGAAGAACTGGAACGCAACTTTTCGGAATATATTGACGAAACGGCAGTCCACGTGAATATGACAAGGGAAGATTTGCTGGCAAAAATTCGTTTTATGTACGATGGTTATACCTGGGATGGCAAGACATCGGTTTACAATCCGTTTTCTACACTGATGTTTTTTGACAACAAAAAATTTTCCAATTATTGGTTTGA
>NZ_BBRU01000358.1:0-479 GCF_001431085.1 Candidatus Symbiothrix dinenymphae | reverse complement strand
ATACGGATATCTCCTTCTGCAACCTCATTCCATAATTGGTCTTCATTCGGAATTCCTCCCACATAACCGGTGCCGCGTGCATCCTGACAACGTTTCAGTTCATTAATACAGTAATCGGTTTTCGTTTTCATATCCGTGTCACCTGTTGCGGCATAAAGCATCGCCATTGCCGAAAGATAGTGACCGAAAGAAAATCCGCTGACACCCATACTTTCCCATCCGCCATATATTTCTCCTTTAACGGGAAGCCCTGCATTCAAATGAAAGCGATGCAAAAAACGGTCGGGTTGTAAGGACTGCAAATAAGTTTTGTCTGCTTCCAAAGCAGTTTTAAACGGACTGTCAAGCAAGCGAACGTCTTGCAACGGTACGGCATACGCACGAACAGGTATCTTGGGTTGCACCGCTATACGGCTGTCGTTTTTCAAGGGTACATAACTTTGGGCATTCCCTTGTATGGAAATAGCGGTAAACAACAG
>NZ_BBRU01000357.1:0-6755 GCF_001431085.1 Candidatus Symbiothrix dinenymphae | reverse complement strand
TATTGCTCAAAGCGAATGGTGTAGGGTATGGAGTCCCACTCCGGGTAGAAATGCTTGGTGAGATAACTGCTAACCGAAGCCGGGTTAAAAGACGTTACAACAGTACCGCTCGGCGTGGCATCATGCCACCGCACAAAATTGTAACCGGGACGTTGCATAAGGTGGGGTGCCGCCGCCGTCGGCAGGGTGAATGCCGGCGTGAGAGCATTGTAAGTAGCCGGTGGCGGACTGCCGCCGTATGTAACAGTCCCATAACCGCCAATACTCGCGGGAGTCCCGTGATACTCAATGTTATAGTTGATAGGCTGAAACCCGACTTCGAGTATCGAATCCATACCCGCGTGATTATTCATCACAAACGTGTAGGTGGTGCTGCTGCCGCTTGCAGGCACCCGATTAGGTTGAGACTGAAAGACTGTACCGTCTCCGGTATTAATCGTTGCAATTTCGTAACCCGGAGCCGGTGTAATCGTATACATCAGGGAGCCGCCTAAAATCCCCACTTGAATTTGCGAAGTGTCAGGCACAGTAGAGCCTAATCCGGCGGATATGCGCGCCCTAACCCTAAATCGCTTTACTTGGAACTTTACTTGAAGGGTATGCTGCGAGCTTGCAATAATAGCATCGGCAGAAAATGTATAGCTTGTGGGAGCACCGACCAGCGCATTATTCACCCACACCTCGGAAATTTCATAACCGGGGTCAGCAGTAAAAGTATATACAGTGGCGGGAGGGTTATGATTAAACGTGGCGGTCGTACTCAAACCGGGACCGGCAACAGTCGCACCCCCACTCTGCACTGTCCCGTGTGGCAGCCCATCAGCCGAATTCATCACACGGGGCGTTATTTTGTGGTCCTCTTCAAACACTGCCTGTATAGCCTGTGTTGGATATGAGGTGCTCGGGGTAAAACCGGGAACACCCACCAGACCCAATGTGGCATTGTTCCATGTATTAAGAAAGTGATAGCCGGCATTGGGCGCTGCTGTAAAGATATTCGCTATAGCGTAAGTTGTCGCTGTCGCCAAAATGGTGTCGGGTGCCCCTGTCAATAGTGTGCCGGCAACGCCGGAACCGGGAGGATATACTTCCACCGTAGCCTTATAGATATGCTCAAAATGAGCTGTCAAAGTTAAATCGCTATTTATAGTAGTGCTATAGGTGGGAAGAGTACCAACCGTAGTACCTCCATTAGCCCAATGTGAGAAACGCCAGCCGGAGTTTGCAGTCGCTTCAACAGCAATTGCTGCGCCGTTATCGTAGTTGGGAGCGGAGAGCGGCGACGGCGCTGTGGTGACAGCGACCGAACCACCGGACAAATTATTGACTCCCGTCGTCAAAGTCCATGTTTTAACATACTCTGCAACGCACACTATGGTGTCGGCTATCGTCACAGTAAGCGGATTAGTAGTACCTAAAACAGCACCTCCTGCACCATGCGTCCATTGGTCAAAACGATATCCGGAGGCCGGATATGCCGTGACATTGACGACAGCACCCAACGAATAGTAAACATCTCGGGCTAAGAGGGGGTCAATTTGTCCTCCGGTAACAGCCGATCCTCTGCGCAATCGCATCTTAAAGTGGGCAATAATATTACCTGTAACATTACCCGGTGCAAAGCGAAAAGAGTCCGGCAGAGCGGTACCGGGGTGAAGAATAAAGCTACCGTATGAGGGACCATTTACCGCCCAGCTATCGAACTGATAGCCGGGGTCGCTTGCCGTTGGACGTGTCAATTGCACCTCCGTGCCGCCCGCTTTTGTAGCAGAAGTGGTACCGTCCACCCTTCCTGAATTGGCTACCGCAGCCTGTGGGGGAGAAACAACCACCGTCATAGCAGACCTCGGTCCATAACGGGCAATTACCGTGGCACCGGTTGTTCCAATGGTGTATGTGGCAGAGAGACTGTATATCTGGTTGGGGGGTATATGGCCAGCATTGTAGGACCACCCTAAAAACGTATCGGTGGCAGCGGGGGGAAGACACACCAGTTGTAGTGTCTGACCGGCAGTACCCGGAAAAGTAGGAGTAAGATTACTCACTCCGTTAACGCTTATGCTGGTATACGCCGGCATACTTGCAGTAAAAGATATCGTTTGCGTAACCGGTTTGTAGACGGCTTGTACCTCTACGTTTCTTTGCCCAATAGTATAAACGGCCCATACGACCGTTTATCTGGAGGCATATACTTCTCCTCAATATATTTTTCTCAATTGGACGGTAGCCTCCGGTGGTGTTACTATAGCACTTCCTACTCAGATTAGCGGAGCGTATTTTATCATGCCGACCGCTAATGTGACTATTGAGGCAAATTTTATCCCCATGCTATATGCGATGAGCTACCAGAGAGGGACTGCTGACCCTCTGAGCGGGCCTGCGATTATGCCTTGGATTGACTATAAACAATACAGTCAACCTTATTCTGGTTTATTGGGCACCACCCCCCCGACTAATTTAACACCTCCTTTGACCAAGGCAGGATATGATTTTATCGGCTGGAATTCTAATGCTAATGCTACGTCTCCTCAGACTTCATTTGCCGGCGACTATACAGAGAGTTTTTACCCTGTTTGGAGGGCTCAAGGTCACACCATTACCAGGTCTGTGAATCCGACTGCTATTACTATTGCTGCTAATGTTACTACATACTCGCAAATCAACGCTAGCGGTACCAACCATAATGGTTCTTCGGCAGGTACAGATGCGCCGGTTTATCTTCGCGCCGCAAACGTTACCGGTTATAATTTTCTCAATTGGACGGTTGACGGCGGTGCTGTAGTGCTTCCTACTCCGACTCAACAATTGGATGCTCATTTCCTCGTGCCGGCCGGTTTCACTACTGTGAATGTTACGGCTAATTATGGTCCCGTCGAATACACTATAACTTATGAGAGAGGCAATGCTGACCCGGGTAGCGGACCCGCGTCTATGCCTGTCTATGACAGCAAATACCATGATGTGAACTATTTTATACGCGGAAAAGGCTCTCCGGCTAACTTTACCTCCTCGCCTTTAACACGCGTCGGATATAGCTTTACAGGGTGGACAACTTCTATCGGCGGAGCCACCGCGCATAATCCTAATACTGCGTGGACTACCAACGCGAACGCTACCTTTTACCCGCACTGGACGGCTCGAAATAACTATACCCTCTCCTATGACGTGGATGGTGGTTCCGGTAATCTCGGTGTAGCGAATCCGACGCTCGGACTCACTTATGATGCTACTATACCCTTACCCACTGCTACGTTAACGAAACCCGGTTGTTCGTTTGCTGGTTGGGAGCATGCGAACGGCACATTCTATGCGACCAGTGCGCCCGGTGCGCCCGGTGCGAGTTATACAGTACTCGGAAGTTTTACCTTGAAAGCTCGATGGGATTATGTTGTAAATTACAATGGCAATTATCATGCCTCCGCCTCACCCACTACAGAAACACTGGCTCGGAGTGCCGACGCCGGTGGCTCTACGGCTACTCTTAACAATGGCTTGAGTGGCGACTCAACCTACACCATACTGGGTTGGTACGATGCTTCCGGTAATCTGCTCGCCTTGGGAGATGTATATAAGCCCACAAACGTGACGGCTCCGATACAGGCTTATGTGAGAACACAGGCTACGGTCAAGAAGGACAGGATAACGTTCGAAGGCAATGGCTCCGATGCCGGCACGCCGCCTTCGGACGTCTTCGTAGCGCGAGGGCAGGCTTACACGAATGTGGGTCCAACCAACAATCCCAACGGCTTGTCCAGAGCCGGTTACAGCTTTTTGGGATGGAGTCCTGCGTTTGACGATTCGGTTTCTGTTTCGATTCCTGCTACCCATAATGTCGATCCCCAAACTTTGTATGCCGTGTGGAAACCCCTAAGATACAGAATCACTTATATAAATGGGACTAACACCGCGCCACCGCTCTCGGGTGATTCTATAACTCATAACGGTACTCAGATATCTATAAGACCTGCCAATGTTTTCGCTACACCAACCAATATGGTGTTTGACACGTGGAACACTGTACCGAACGGGACGGGTGTGAATTATGCTCCCGGTGATCCTTACACCACTAATGCAAATCTTACACTGTATGCTGTGTGGAAACCTGTGGCTTACACCATCCGGTACAATCTGAATAGCGGTAGTGGACTACCGGTAACTGACGGTAACAAAGTACATGGAGCGTATTATACGTTTGCGGGAGATCCGGGTTGGAATCGCCCCGGCTTTTGGCAAGACGGCTGGTCTTTTTCAAATGTATCCGGTACTCCTAAACAGTACGATTTTGGAGCCGTCGACATGCTTACGTATTATGATATCAATCTTCCGCCGAGCGGCATCCATACTGTCTATGCCCATTGGACGCCTGAACTACATAAAGCCCGAACCATCCTGGGTCAGTTTGCTTCCGGAACCTCTACCATTGATGGAGGCTCTGAAGTAGATAAGATAAAAGGTGTCGGCTCGAATGTGGTGGCCGGACCTGCTGATTTGGGGTATCTCTTTTCGCACTGGACGGTGAAGAACTTTACGGGAGAAAACCCCCTTCTAAGCCCTCTTGACAGCGGTAGTTTTAGCAATAGATATGCGGCGAGTACCGTTTATACTATTGGGCAAAGAAACGTAGAGGTACAAGCCGTCTACAAACCGGTTACGCAAACGATATCTTTTACTGCAAGTATGCCGGCGTATACCAGCATAAGCGTTAACGGAGTGAGTAATCTTACTCCTACTTTTCCGGGTACTGCCGGTCAGACACTACAACTGGTGTGTCTTCCCCCCGCTGCCACCGATACGTTTTTAGGGTGGTCCTACAATGCTGGCCATATACCCCCCAACCAGATATACAGTCTCTCTGCCACATACACCATTGGAACAACCGGTGCCACGGTAATTGCCCGTTATGGACCGAGGTCTGCTATGACGGTGGTTGTTTCTCCCCCACAGGCTGCGGTAGCCAATTCAGGAAGGGTGGACGGTACCACTTCTGCTACAAAAGCGGGCGGCACGGAGGTGCAATTGACACGTCCAACGGCAAGCGACCCCGGCTATCAGTTCGATAGCTGGGCGGTAAATGGTCCCTCATACGGTAGCTTTATTCTTCACCCCGGTACCGCTCTGCCGGACTCTTTTCGCTTTGCACCGGGTAATGTTACAGGTAATATTATTGCCCACTTTAAGATGCGATTGCGCAGAGGATCGGCTGTTACCGGAGGACAAATTGACCCCCTCTTAGCCCGAGATGTTTACTATTCGTTGGGTGCTGTCGTCAATGTCACGGCATATCCGGCCTCCGGATATCGTTTTGACCAATGGACGCATGGTGCAGGAGGTGCTGTTTTAGGTACTACTAATCCGCTTACTGTGACGATAGCCGACACCATAGTGTGCGTTGCAGAGTATGTTAAAACATGGACTTTGACGACGGGAGTCAATAATTTGTCCGGTGGTTCGGTCGCTGTCACCACAGCGCCGTCGCCGCTCTCCGCTCCCAACTACGATAACGGCGCAGCAATTGCTGTTGAAGCGACTGCAAACTCCGGCTGGCGTTTCTCACATTGGGCTAATGGAGGTACTACGGTTGGTACTCTTCCCACCTATAGCACTACTATAAATAGCGATTTAACTTTGACAGCTCATTTTGAGCATATCTATAAGGCTACGGTGGAAGTATATCCTCCCGGTTCCGGCGTTGCCGGCACACTATTGACAGGGGCACCCGACACCATTTTGGCGACAGCGACAACTTACGCTATAGCGAATATCTTTACAGCAGCGCCCAATGCCGGCTATCACTTTCTTAATACATGGAACAATGCCACATTGGGTCTGGTGGGTGTTCCCGGTTTTACCCCGAGCACCTCATATCCAACACAGGCTATACAGGCAGTGTTTGAAGAGGACCACAAAATAACGCCCCGTGTGATGAATTCGGCTGATGGGCTGCCACACGGGACAGTGCAGAGTGGGGGTGCGACTGTTGCCGGTCCCGGTTTGAGTACGACCGCCACGTTTAATCATAACCCTCCCGCCACTGTATATACTTTTACTGCTGACCCCGGTTATGAAATTTCCGAGGTGTGGGTGAATAATGCGCTGGTCGGTGCTCCCACAAGCTATACATTTTCTGCCGATGCTATTATTGCAAGCTCGCAGCATACCCTTCAAGTAAAGTTCCAAGTAAAGCGATTTAGGGTTAGGGCGCGCATATCCGCCGGATTAGGCTCTACTGTGCCTGACACTTCGCAAATTCAAGTGGGGATTTTAGGCGGCTCCCTGATGTATACGATTACACCGGCTCCGGGTTACGAAATTGCAACGATTAATACCGGAGACGGTACAGTCTTTCAGTCTCAACCTAATCGGGTGCCTGCAAGCGGCAGCAGCACCACCTACACGTTTGTGATGAATAATCACGCGGGTATGGATTCGATACTCGAAGTCGGGTTTCAGCCTATCAACTATAACATTGAGTATCACGGGACTCCCGCGAGTATTGGCGGTTATGGGACTGTTACATACGGCGGCAGTCCGCCACCGGCTACTTACAATGCTCTCACGCCGGCATTCACCCTGCCGACGGCGGCGGCACCCCACCTTATGCAACGTCCCGGTTACAATTTTGTGCGGTGGCATGATGCCACGCCGAGCGGTACTGTTGTAACGTCTTTTAACCCGGCTTCGGTTAGCAGTTATCTCACCAAGCATTTCTACCCGGAGTGGGACTCCATACCCTACACCATTCAATTTCAGCTCCA
>NZ_BBRU01000356.1:0-480 GCF_001431085.1 Candidatus Symbiothrix dinenymphae | reverse complement strand
CAAATTGGAAAGTATGCTCACGGGCTACACCATTGACGTGTTCCGAGACGAAGAAATCAGAGACGAAGACATCTACCTGGACGAATTTTCGGACGAAATAGAGCAATGGGTCATTGATGCGTTCAAAAACATCGGCTGCAACACCGCCAGAAACGTCTTAGAACAAAGTCGCGAAGACTTGATAGAAAAGACCGACTTGGAGGAAAATACCATCGACGAAGTCCTTGCTATTTTGAAGGCAGAGTTTGAGGAAGAGTAATGCAATTAAAAATTAAAAATTAAAAATTACGGACTTTTTGCCGAATTTAATTTTTAATTCGTAATTTTTAATTCGTAATTGAAGAATATGTCTATAAGATTAAATAAGGTTACGCAAAATTTGAATGTGGGGCTTACGACGGTGGTCGAGTTTCTGCAGCGGCAGGGCTATGACCATCCGGATGCTGACCCAAATACTAAAATTGAGGACGTGGAGTACGA
>NZ_BBRU01000355.1:0-480 GCF_001431085.1 Candidatus Symbiothrix dinenymphae | reverse complement strand
TAGTGTATGTGAACAACGCCAACAACACAGAAATCAAAGTGCACAACCTGAAAGGAGAATTGCTACAAACGACCCGCAAAAGCCGCGTAGATTTATCAGACGAACCGAATGGTGTTTATTTGCTGCGAATAGGTGGGCAGACTTTGAAAGTGGTGAAAAAATAATCTGAACTGTGATTTTCGTATGATTTTATTGATTTGTATGATTGTTTTGAATCATACAAATCAATAAAATCATACGAAAATCAAGGTTCAGACAAAATTGCAGTAGAGACGTGGCGCGCCACGTCTCTACTCAGAAAAGATTGACAGGATTATTGATAATCCTGCCAATCCTTTAATCCAGAAAATCCTGATTCAGACCGGAGTGGTGCCATCTACCCCGCACTGCGCTTCGCTTGTACGGGGTTATCAAAATTGTACCCCATACGGGGTAAATTGAAGACCTACGGTCTTCCTTGTCATCATAAATTTGATGCAG
>NZ_BBRU01000354.1:0-481 GCF_001431085.1 Candidatus Symbiothrix dinenymphae | reverse complement strand
ATTCTTTGCGGCTATTGACAAGCAGGTCAAAGCCGTGCTGAATAGCGCAGGTATTAGTCCCGACAGCGTGAAAACTATTCAAACGCAATTTGAAGCGGTAAAGCCCACGCTTAGTAAGTTGAAACTTGCAATTAACAAGTTGGATACAGAAAAATTAAGCAATGCCCACAAAACCGAAATCAACAAAAACATTGCTCTCATAAAGAGTAGTATGGAAATAGGGGAAGTAGATATTCTCTCCAACCCATTTTTTGAGTTATTGAAAAACGATGAAACTGCTTTTAACTTAGAGCAAGAAAAGGAACAAAAAGAGCAAAAACGTAAAGAACGAGAAGAAGCAAAGCGAAAAGAAAAGGTAGAAAAAGAACGGGAAGAAAAAAAGGAAAGGGAAGAAGCACAAAAAGAAAAAGAACGGGAAAGACGGGAAGCAGCAGAAAAAAAAGCGCAGGAAGAAAAAGAAAGTCCAGAAAGAGAAGCCAAA
>NZ_BBRU01000353.1:0-481 GCF_001431085.1 Candidatus Symbiothrix dinenymphae | reverse complement strand
AGATATTACTTTGAAAGACCTTGTAGTCGAAGGTCGCTTTGGGAAACAAAGCCTTATACTCGGCATCTCCTTTGTTCAATTTATTCCATGCGGGCAATACATCTTCGGTCGCCAAAGTATAGCTGACCGCTTTGCCTTTGATTTCTTCGCGGACATGAAAGGCGGCTTGCTTCAGGAAACGTTCTTCGTAAATGCCCGGTTTCATCTGAAAAGGACCAAAACTGCCCGACAGATTATACATAAAATTTCCGGCACCTATTCCACCCAACGGCATTCCTTTTTTGGTCATCGTTTCGGGTCTCACTCCGGGAGAAACCTTGGCATGAAGCGTGGTATATACCGGTCGGTCGCCCATTTTTCGCGTCCACGAACAGTCGGGCATCTTCCACAACGCCGGTTGGGAGGAATAGGTGCCGGAAATTTTATGTATAATCTGTCGGGCAGGTTTGGTCCTTTTCAGATGAAACCGGGCATTTACGAA
>NZ_BBRU01000352.1:0-482 GCF_001431085.1 Candidatus Symbiothrix dinenymphae | reverse complement strand
CCACCCGCCCCTGTGGTGGATGAGGACACTCGGCGCACCCTGACGACAGTGTTTGACAACCTTACTAATCGCACTGAAGATACGAAAAAAAAATCAAGAGAATCTCAGCACAGAAAACGCCGAGAATCCGAGGATTCAAAAAAACGCAGAAGAAATAGCCGAAAATCAAGGGAGGCTGCCGAAAAGGCAATAGATGATGATGCTGAGAAAGAGCGCGAAGGTCCCGAAGATCCCCAAGATCCCCAAGATCCCCAAGGTCCCCGTATAGGACATGCTTACAAAAGGATTTTTGCTGACGATGAAGATGATACTGATGCCCCTGTCCCTGTCAACCCACCCGGCGGCGGCGGCGGCGGGGGCGCCCCCGCCCCCGCCCCCGGCGGCGGCGGCGGTGCCGCTCCCGACGGCGGCGGCGGCGGGGGGGCCCCTCGCGGCCGGGGGGGGGGCGCCCCCCGGCGGGGGGGGTTTGGGGGGGCCCGGGG
>NZ_BBRU01000351.1:0-482 GCF_001431085.1 Candidatus Symbiothrix dinenymphae | reverse complement strand
CATAAATGCGCCCAATATGTCGCGGATTTTTGTGCGGATGTCGCCCACCGCCACATTGTCGATGGTTTGAAACACGGTCAATTTTTCGTCCATCAAATCGGCTTGATTTTGAGCAAAGTAGCCGATTTTCACGTTGTGACCCAACTCCAACTTGCCCTCAAACGGAATTTGCGACATGATGCACTTCACGAGCGTGGATTTTCCCTCGCCGTTTTTGCCCACAAATGCCACCTTGTCGCCGCGATTGAGGGTGAAAGTCGCATTTTCAAAAATCAGGTGGTCGCCGTAACGCTTGGCAACGCTTTCCATAATGACCGGATAACTGCCTGAGCGCGGTGCGGGCGGGAATTTCAGTCGCAAGGCTGCCGTATCTTCTTCATCCACCTCCAAGCGTTCGAGTTTTGCCAACTGCTTGATGCGGCTTTGCACCTGCTCCGATTTGGATGCCTTGTAGCGGAAGCGTTCTATAAAGTCCTCTGTAT
>NZ_BBRU01000350.1:0-482 GCF_001431085.1 Candidatus Symbiothrix dinenymphae | reverse complement strand
ATTCTATTGTGCCTGCAAACTTTTTTGCGCAGAAAGCTTTGACGGGCTTAAATTCGATACAGATAAGTATGTTTGTGTCAATTAGATAGCGCATAACAGTTACTTCATTACGGCTTTATAATCCAGAATTTCGCCACACCCATTGGGATATTTTTCCCAATACTCTGCAATTTTCGACTTTCTCACAGGAGCACTTGTTGTGCTATCATTCACATTTACGGTTGTTTCCATATTTTTATTTATTTAAAATTGTTTCACCCCGCAAAGGTAATGCAAATTTTGAATTGGCAATTGTTTTTAGCATTTTTTTCAAAAATTTCGAATAAAAATTCACACGCCCTACATACTAAACGATGCAAATTGCCGTTAATACTTGTGGTGCAATAAAATTGATTGATATGAAGAAAAAAATGTTTTTTGCCTTTTCGCTTTTGTCGTGCATGGTTGTGCAGGCTGCTGACGGTGTGGTTATGACGGTGAAC
>NZ_BBRU01000349.1:0-483 GCF_001431085.1 Candidatus Symbiothrix dinenymphae | reverse complement strand
TTTCGACAGTTTGCCACACAAAGATTTATACAAATCATATTTTGAGCAAAAAGCTCAGATGGGAATATCACATAACTCGCACAACAAAATAAAATAAAAAAGCATGAAAAAAGTAATGATTTTCGCTGCTTCGGCAGCAATTGCAGGCGCAATGGTTGTGGGCTGCGGAAGTAGTAAGGTGAAGGGCGTGTCCGATGCGGAAAGAGCGCGGATAGATTCTGATGCGGAACAGTTTCGTAAGCAGACGGATGCCGAATTGAGAAACAATAAACAGTAAATTATATTTTAAATTAAAAATTTTAGAGTAATGAAAAAAACATTAATTCTCGCCGCTACGGTGGCGATCGCAGGCGTAGTAGCTACGAGCTGCGGAAGTAGTAAACAAGTTGCAACTGCCTCTCCATCGAAGGAGACCTCCGACAGAGGACGCAAGCAAAGTAAAGAAGAGGGGGAAGAGCTGGCATTGGAGCCGGATGAAAAAAA
>NZ_BBRU01000348.1:0-483 GCF_001431085.1 Candidatus Symbiothrix dinenymphae | reverse complement strand
CTACCGAGCTACAATCCCTACGGGATGAAAAACAGAACGTAAAAATTTCACCCGATTGTAATCTGTTTGACAACCTACCCTGCGGGATGCAGGGTGGAGGTGAGGATTGGCTTTTCTACCGAGCTATAATCCCTACGGGATAAAAGGCTATGTATATTTGTCCCTACGGGACAGCAATATCATATCACACAATTCCCTGTAGAACCAGATATTACGAAATTATTTTATCACAAACTTGCGCACTACGCCTTCTAATTTGAAGATGTAGATGGCTTTGGGGAGGTTTAGCTCGTAGGTGCTGTTGGTGGTTTGCATCTCTATTTGGAGTACTTTGTTGCCTACTATTGTGATGATTTCTAATTTGGAGCCGATGGTTGCGTTTTTGATGTGCAGGGTGTTGTTGGTTACTGTTAGTTCCGGCGTTGCTGTTTCTGCCACGGGCGTGCCGTTCCGCGCCTTGTTTTGGGCAACAAGGGGAGTTAC
>NZ_BBRU01000347.1:0-485 GCF_001431085.1 Candidatus Symbiothrix dinenymphae | reverse complement strand
AAAAACTTGTAATAAAGGAGAAATCTAAACTCAAAAAAATATGGAGTGTTGTAGTCGGTATTGTGGCTCTTTTACTCTACATATCCGCAGAAACAGGTTTACTGGATAATGCGTTTGAGAGTTTTGGTGAGAGTTTTGGTGAGAGCGTTGATACTGCGCCGGCAGATATTAAAAATCTAACATTAGCCTCCGGCAAATGTTACAGATGGGCTCCTGCGGACTTTGATGTTTGCGACACGGAGATAGAAACGGATTGTGGCATTGGGAGTATATATCTTGATAAAAATGGCGTTGTCATTTTGTCCGAGGATTGCTTAGATAATCCGACAACCTACTTTATCGGAACATATTCGGCAAAAAATGAGGAATATCATTTCAAATTCACTCAATATTGTAACTCTCACAGGAAAGAAATAACCCCATTGGATGAGGATTTGTTTCTGGTTTTGGAACCACTGAACTGCCTTGATTGGGCATACCAATGG
>NZ_BBRU01000346.1:0-6926 GCF_001431085.1 Candidatus Symbiothrix dinenymphae | reverse complement strand
GGATGGCTATCAAACAGTTGGCGTTAGGCATTATTATTGGTGGCGTATTATTTTACGTTGCCGATTATGCGTTCGACTCACCCATCAAAAAACAGCTAAAAAAGGAAAACAAACTGTTACTGACTCAGTATCAGTTGCTTTCGCGGCAAGTGGACAAGAAAGAGGAAATTGTAGCCGAGTTGGAAGACCGCGACGACAATTTGTATCGCAGTGCGTTCAACGCCGAACCTATTCCCGCCACCATTCGCCGACCGGGTATTGGTGGTAGCGACCGTTACGAGCATTTGTTGACGCTCAACAATTCAGATGTGGTGATTTCGACCACCGCCAAAGTGGACATGATGAGCAAGCAATTGGCGGTCTTATCGAAGTCGTATGACGAACTCGCAGACATGGTGAAAACCAGAGATACGCGCGTAAAGTGTGTACCCAGCATCAGCCCGGTATCGTCGAAGTATAACAAAGGCATCATTTCGGGCTTTGGGATGCGCTTTCATCCGGTCTTAAAGTATAGACGTCCGCACAGAGGGGTTGATTTGAATGCCAATGCGGGTGCGCCCATCCAAGCGACGGGCGATGGCAAGGTGGAATTTGTGGGGTGGCAAGGTGGCTTCGGCAACGTGGTCGTCATCAATCACGGGTTTGGCTACAAAACGCGCTACGGGCACTGTCGCGAGATAAAAGTGCAACCGGGAAAAATAGTTAAACGCGGCGCCGTCATCGCCACCGTTGGCTCTACGGGCACGGCAACCGGTCCACACTGCCACTACGAGGTGCTGGTGAGAAACGAGCAAGAGAACCCTGCCAAGTATTTCTTCATGAACTTGACACCGGCAGAATACGAAAAAATGCTATTCGATTCGGAAAGCAAATAAAAGAACAAACGGATTTACGGTATGAAATTTCAACAAAAAAAGATGTTCTACTCCATCAAGGAGGTAGCCACAATGCTCAATGTTGAGGTATCGTTGCTACGCTACTGGGAAACACAGTTTCCGAGCCTCAAACCTGTGCGCACAAGTACGAAAATCCGTCAATATCAAGAGGATGACCTTCAAGAAATCCGCGTGATATATGGTTTGGTCAAAGAGCAAGGCTTGACATTGGCAGCCGCAAAGCGCAAACTCGCCAGGCATCACGACAAAATGAACGCGGGAGTAGAATGCAACTCGCTAAAACTCAGACATATACGGAGCGAACTTTCAGCATTGATAACAGAATTGGACGAGATAATACTCGATTAAGTATTTTAAGAGAAAGGTTAAAAATCATTAAATTCATTAGAGTTATTTGGAGCATTAAAATATAATTATTACATTTGCAGCGTTTTATAATAAAAGATTAAAAAATGAGTAAGATTATTTACAAGTACAACCCCGATACACTCAATTATGAGCGAGTGTATTCGTCTGTGGGACAACGAGTTTGGACTGTTTTTAAACAGCTGACTTTTGGCATTATTATTGGTGGGGCACTGTTTTCTTTTGCCGACTATTCGTTCGACTCCCCCATCAAGAAACAGTTAAAAAAAGAGAATAAACTTTTATTGACACAATATCAGGTATTGTCCAAACAACTTGACCAAAATGAGCAAATTTTGGCAGAATTGGAAGACCGCGACGACAATTTGTATCGCAGCGTATTCAATGCAGAGCCTATTCCGTCCACCATCCGCCGACCGGGTTATGGTGGAGTTGACCGCTACGAACATTTGCTGACGCTTAACAATCCGGAATTGGTTGTTTCGACCAGTGCCAAATTGGATATGATGACCAAACAATTAGCCGTGCTGTCTAATTCGTATGACGAACTCACACAAATGGTTAAGACCAGAGAAGACCGTGTGAAATGTATGCCCAGCATCAGCCCGTTGTCGTCCAAATACAGCAAAGGCATCGGCTCCGGCTTCGGCTTACGCGTACATCCGATTTTTGGCGACCGCCGTCCGCATACCGGTGTCGATTTAAATGCCCTTGCAGGCACACCTATACAAGCCACCGGCGGCGGCACCGTTGAATTTGCAGGTTGGCAAGGTGGTTATGGGTATACGATTGTCATTGACCATGGGTTTGGCTATAAAACGCTCTACGGACATTGCCGCGAGTTAAAAGTGCGCGTAGGGCAAACGGTGTCTCGCGGAGCCATCATCGCAACCGTTGGCTCAACAGGCACTGCCACCGGTGCACACTGCCACTACGAGGTGATGTCGAAAGGGAAACACGATAATCCTGCCAAATATTTCTTCATGAACCTGACACCGAAAGAATACGAGAAAGTGCTTTTTGATTCTGAAAACAGATAAAATAAACGCAAGGGGAGTCATTCCCTTGTCATTAAATTATGAGATTTCAGCCTAAAAAACTATTTTATTCCATTAAGGAAGTTTCCGAAATGCTTGACGTTGAGGAGTCATTGCTGCGCTATTGGGAGACACAATTTCCGTCCATCAAACCGACACGCACGCGAACGAAAGTCCGTCAGTATCAGGAAGGCGACCTCAAAGAAATTCGCATGATTTATGAATTGGTCAAAGTGCAAGGATTGACTTTGGCAGCAGCCAAACGAAAAATCGCAAAAAATCGCGACAAAGAGCTCAAACATGGCGAAACGGCGGGCTTGCTCAGACGTGTCAGGAGTGAACTTTTGGCACTGAAAGCCGAATTGGATGGAATAACACCGGCATGATTATTGAAAAGCTTTCCATATTGAACTTCAAAAATATTGAGGAAGCGGAATTGACTTTTTCGTTCAAAATGAATTGCCTGCTGGGCGACAATGGGATGGGCAAAACAAATCTGTTGGACGCTCTGTATTACCTCTCTTTCACAAAAAATTACACTAATCTGCCTGATTCGCAACTCATTAGACACGACTGCGACTTTGCCGTGCTGCAAGGCTTCTACACCGAAGCCGACACCGCAGAAGAAATCTATTGCGGCATGAAACGGGGGCACAAAAAATCGTTCAAGCGCAATAAAAAGGCATACAGCCTCTTTTCGGAGCACATCGGGCTAATTCCGGTCGTGATGGTGTCGCCCATCGACAGCGACTTGATTCAGGGCGGCAGCGACGAACGCCGCAAATTTGTGGATATGCTTATCAGTCAATACGATAAGGACTATCTGCGGGCACTGATGCACTACAACAAAGCCCTCATGCAGCGCAACGCCCTGCTGAAAGCTCAAGTACACCCCTACCCTACCCCACCCCACCCTCCAGAGGATTTAGGGGAGGTGTTTGATATTTGGGAGGAGCAGATGGTGGAAACCGGCACGATTATTCATGAAAAGCGCAAAGCGTTCATTGAGGGGTTTTTGCCTGTGTTTGCGGAGTATTATTCGGCGATTAGCGGTGATAATGAGCAGGTTGGGTTGGAATATGAATCGCAGTTGAATCGGGAGGGGATTGCGGGTCAAGCCCGCAATCCCTCGCTTTTCGCGCAACTATTGCGAGAAAGGCGGCAGCGCGACTTGCTGCTGGGCTATTCTACTGCCGGGATTCATAAAGATGACTTCAACTTTCTGTTAGACAGCCACTTAATTCGCAAAATTGGTTCGCAAGGGCAGAACAAAACCTACCTGATTGCCCTGAAATTGGCGCAATTCAGTTTTTTGGTGCAGCATGGTTCGGTCGTTCCCATCATGTTGTTGGACGATTTGTTTGATAAATTAGATGCTAAGCGGGTGGCAAAAATCGTGGAATTGGTGGCGCAACCGCAATTTGGACAGATATTTATCTCCGACACCAACCGCAAACACCTCGATGAAATTCTCGAACAGATGGAGTATGACTACAAGCTGTTTCAAGTAACTAACGGACAATTTTCGGAAATGCCATGAAACGAGTAAGCACACAATCCATCGCCTCAGTCCTGAACGAATTTTTGGAAGCCCGTCCGGATATGGCAAACAAAATAGCAGAAGCCCGCATCATAAGCCACTGGAACACCATGAGTCCGGCAATCACACGCTACACCTCCGCCGTCTATATCCGCAACCGAACGCTCTACGTCACCCTCACCTCCGCCGTCCTAAAAACCGAACTGATGATGCGCCGCGAACAATTGCTCATCACACTCAACAAAGAAGCCGACAGAAATGTGATTGATACGATTGTATTTTGCTGAATATTAGCTATCTACGCATCAAATTGCTGTTGTTGGTTTAAACACAACGAGTTATAGTTCTATCTTAAAGTGATTTAGAACAAAATCAGCAAAAAAAATAACTCATAACTCATAACTCATAACTTTTTTCGTAACTTTGCACCCATGAAACAGATACTCATTACAGGCTCGAAAGGGCAACTTGGCAGCGAATTGATGGCTTTGGCTGAGCAGTTTGCTCATTGGCAGTTTATCCCCACCGATGTGGATACATTGGATTTGACCGACAAACGCGCACTGAGCCAATTTCTGGCAGAGCACAAGGTGGATTATGTGGTCAATTGTGCCGCCTACACAGCGGTGGATAAGGCGGAAGATGATTTGGATTTGTGCTACAAAATCAATCGTGATGCGGTGCGCAATCTGGGTGAGGCGGCTCACGCACATCAGGCACGGGTGGTTCACATTTCAACCGACTATGTGTTTGACGGGCAGGCAAATACGCCCTACAAGGAAACGGACGCCGTCAATCCGCAGTCGGTCTATGGCAAAAGCAAATTGGCAGGCGAACAGGCACTGCAAGCGTCCGGTGCAGAGAGCATCATCATCCGAACAGCCTGGCTGTATTCGACTTACGGCAACAACTTTGTCAAAACCATGCGCCGCTTGGCAGCCGAACGCGACGAATTGAACGTGGTGTGCGACCAAACAGGAACGCCCACTTATGCCGCAGACTTAGCACAGGCGATTGTGGCGATGATTGCGTTTGCCGAAAAGGAGCAACAATTCCCCACAGGCATCTACCATTACAGCAACGAGGGCGTCACCACATGGCACGAATTTGCCACCGAAATCATCAAATTAGCCGGTCACAGCTGCACCGTCAAGCCCATCCCCACCTCGCAATATCCGACCAAAGTAGCCCGCCCGATGTACAGCGTGTTGGATAAAAGCAAGTTGAGAAGCACGTTTAAGTTGACAGTACCGAACTGGGAGGAGAGCCTGCGGATATGCTCTGAAAAGCTCATAATTCATAACTCATAACTCATAACTTTTTCGTACCTTTGTCGAATAATTGAAAAAACATCATGTTACAGAAATTACCTATTGGAATACAGTCGTTTGCGGATTTACGCAGCAAAGACTATTTGTATGTCGATAAGACCCAAGTGATTCATCGCTTGATAACATCCGGCAAGCCGTTCTTTTTGTCTCGTCCGCGGCGGTTTGGTAAGTCGTTGCTGGTGAGCACGATGGAGGAAATCTTTAAAGGTAACAAAGCCCTGTTTAAGGGGTTGTGGATTGAGAATAATTGGGATTGGACGGTGTCGCATCCTGTTATTCGTTTGGATTTTGGGGGGATAAACAATAATACAGCCGAGGGTTTGAGAGAAGACCTTGATGCAACCATTTGTGCCATAGCCCGACAGCATAATATCACATTGACACGAAAAGGTGGCGGAGGATTCCGAGAGTTGATAGAAAATCTCCATTACGCCAAAGACCAACAAGTGGTGGTTTTGATTGACGAATACGACAAACCCATTATCGACAATCTGACAGACATTAAGCGGGTGGAGGCAAATCGAACAATATTGCACGATTTCTATCAGATATTAAAAGCCGCCGATGAGCATCTGCACTTCATATTTCTCACGGGCGTATCCAAATTTTCCAAAGTTTCCATCTTTTCGGGGTTAAACAATCTGCGCGACATTACGCTTGATGCCCGATTTGCCACTATTTGCGGCTATACACAGGCAGAGTTAGAATCCTATTTTGACCCCCATATTGAACAAATGAGCCAAAAGGAAGAACTGACCAAACAGCAAACAATAGAGAAAATTAAATACTGGTACGATGGCTATTCGTGGGATGGTGTTAATTTTGTATATAATTCGTTTTCAACATTGTTGCTTTTCGACATACAAGAGTTTAAAGACCATTGGTTTTCAACCGGTAGCCCCACGTTTATAGTTAATATTTTGAAAGAGCATAATGATGTGCAGTCGTTGATGGTGCCATTTCAGATGGAGGCTACAGACTTCGACAGTTTTGATATTCAGACGATAAACCCGCGCATATTGATGTTTCAAACGGGCTATTTGACAGTAAAAAAGAAGGAACAAGACCCGTTTGGTGTTACTATGCTCTACACGCTGGGTGTTCCCAACGAGGAGGTCAATCAGGCTTTAACGCGCCATTTATTAGCCAATTATGCCGAAATTTCGTTGCCGGAAGTGAACGAGGGATGCCGGCAAATGATGCGGCAACTTGTGTCGGGCGATTCGCAGCAGTTTGAGCGCAGCCTGCAAGCCATGTTTGCGCGCATCCCCTACCAGTTGTGGGGCAACGATGAAAAATATTATCATTCCATGTTGCTGCTGTGGCTGAATGCATTAGGCTTCAAGCCGGAAGCCGAAGTGTGCACCGACAAAGGGCGTATAGATGCCGTGTGGACGTGGCAGGAGCGGGTAGTGATTGCAGAAGTGAAATATGCTGCAAGTGATGGCGATAAAGACATTGCAGGCAACGCCTCTACAACAGCCCAATTATTAGACACAGCATTGGCACAAATCCGCAAAGTCCGCTATTATGAGCGTTATGCGGGCGAAAACAAGCGCATCGCATTGCTGGGAGTGGCATTTGTGGGGAAAGAGATTGCTTGTCGGATGGAAGAATTATCAAATAATTAAAAAAAACATTATGTTACAGGAATTACCTATTGGAATACAGTCGTTTGCGGATTTACGCAGCAAAGGCTATTTGTATGTCGATAAGACCCAAGTGATTCATCGCTTGATAACATCCGGCAAGCCGT
>NZ_BBRU01000345.1:0-485 GCF_001431085.1 Candidatus Symbiothrix dinenymphae | reverse complement strand
TTTCACATGGTTTTCCATCCCGGTCCCTCCGCAGCACCAAAAATCTGCGGGTCTCGAAAAGTTCTTTTTCCCACCCGCAACCAAGGAAACATAATAGCACATCATACCGGTGTTGGGGTTTTGCGAAGCCAAAATATGGTTGTAGAGCGCTTTTTCGTAGTAATCCATAAATCTGGCATCCGGTTGTTGTGCAAAAAGATGCTGGGTCAATTTCAGCATATTGTAAGTATTGCAGGTTTCCGCTGTATTGGTCGATAGTTGGTCGGATAAATTGCCGGGCTGATGAAAATGTTCATAATTACTGTGTCCTCCGATGCAGTACGAATGGTCATGAACGACCGTTTCCCAGAAGAAATTTGCAATGGTACTGTCTCTCTTGGATGCTGAAAGTTCGTAATTGCGTGCTATTCCGATGACTTTAGGGATTTGCGTATTGGCATGTAAACCCTTTAATTGGTCTTGTGAGGCTGCCAATGGGTCTAAAA
>NZ_BBRU01000344.1:0-487 GCF_001431085.1 Candidatus Symbiothrix dinenymphae | reverse complement strand
AATTTATTCTTATGGTGCGGACAATGAATTGTATGTCAATTTGTTCATCGCTTCCGAACTGAATTGGAAAACGAAAAACATGAAGCTTAGACAAGAAACCGCATTTCCCAACTCCGACCAATCGCAACTAAAAATCAGTTGTTCATCTCCGCAAAAAGCGACCTTGCTGATTCGTTATCCTTCGTGGGTAACATCGGGATTTTCAGTTAAAATCAACGGAAAGAAACAAACTGTCACAGGCACTCCCGGCTCGTATGTAGCCATTGACCGTAAGTGGAAAAACGGTGATGTTGTAGAAATCAACCTGCCTAAGACACTTTGGAAAGAGGAACTTTTGGGTGCTCAACGTAAAACAGCGTTTTTCTACGGTCCGCTTGTGCTGGCAGGAGATATTCACGCGGGCAAAACGTCGCCCGTTTTCCTTAACAACACAGATCCTTTGTCTGACTGGATAATACGCGACAACGACCACTCGCCTGCATTTCAT
>NZ_BBRU01000343.1:0-488 GCF_001431085.1 Candidatus Symbiothrix dinenymphae | reverse complement strand
ATTGTTTAGTGTGAGAATGCGCATCATTCCCCGTTTGAGGTGGATTTGGGAAACCTGCAAACTGATGGACAATTCTTCCCTTTCGGTCGGCAAGGCAATCTGAATACTGTCGCCTGCTTTTTAAACTTATATTAAGGTTATGAATCTTTTAGAAAAGAAATTGTCGGTAAGTCCCGCTTGCAAAGCGGCTCAGCAAGCACGGGATAAGGGGATTTATCCCTATTTTCGCGCAATCGAGAGCGACCAGGATACAGAAGTGACCATCAGCGGCAAACGGGTGTTGATGTTTGGTTCTAACGCCTATCTGGGCTTGACCAATCACCCCAAAGTGAAAGAGGCGGCTCTGGAGGCAGTCAAAAAATACGGCACCGGCATGGCTGGGAGCCGCTTTCTCAACGGCACGCTCGACATTCATGTGGCGTTGGAAAAGCAAATCGCCGATGTTTTTGGCAAAAAGGGAGCCATCATGTATTCCACCGGGTTTCAGG
>NZ_BBRU01000342.1:0-491 GCF_001431085.1 Candidatus Symbiothrix dinenymphae | reverse complement strand
GCGAATTATCGTTTGGGACTTGTACAATGAACCGACGAACGGCGGCATTGGGGGGAAATATACACTGCCGCTTGTCCAAAAAGTTTTCGTTTGGGCGAGAGAGGTTGCCCCGTCGCAGCCGGTAACCGTCGCTGCGTGGAGCGGACACGCCGAACTGAACAAAATAATTACCGATAATTCCGACGTAATTTCGTTTCATCTCTACTCAACAAAAGCCGAAACGGAGAAACAAATTAAGCACTGGAAATCATTTGGTCGTCCGGTCATTTGTACCGAATGGTTCCACCGTTTAGCCGGTTCAACGGTTGCCGATATTTTGCCGTTGTTCAAAGAGGAAAACGTCGGTTCGATGCTTTGGGGATTGGTTA
This sequence comes from Candidatus Symbiothrix dinenymphae, assembly GCF_001431085.1. Classification (NCBI taxonomy): domain Bacteria; kingdom Pseudomonadati; phylum Bacteroidota; class Bacteroidia; order Bacteroidales; genus Candidatus Symbiothrix; species Candidatus Symbiothrix dinenymphae. The sequence goes on along the minus strand of NZ_BBRU01000342.1, from coordinate 123 downwards.
ACGGTAAGTCGCAAGCCCATCTCGGTTGGGACCACCGTCCCGAAATGTTGCCCTATACGAAAACATGGAAGCACGACTTGTACAAAGGAGACTTCAAACCGTACGATGTGAGTGAGATAGAAC
>NZ_BBRU01000341.1:0-492 GCF_001431085.1 Candidatus Symbiothrix dinenymphae | reverse complement strand
GGTCGCCGGCCGCATGGGCCCTGCGCCTTCGCAAAGCATCCTGAAAGCGCATGCGGCGGTGGAGAGCGAGTTCGAGCGGATCGGGGCACGCTGAGTGGCAATGAGCTGACCCGCTCCATCTGAACCCGACGCCCGATGACGCTTGCGCGCATCGGGCGTTTGTCATTTCAGCACCTATGGCATCGCCAAATCAGATGCACCTCAACGCACATGACGAGCGCTTTGTACGTGGTCGCCACAAGGGGAGTGGTCACTACAATCCATGGGCTCTTTTTTTCGTCGCCGGGCCGCCCCAGGATGAAAAGCGGCCCCCTGCGGGGGACCGCGGACCTTGCCCTGCAAGGGGAGCGTGGGGGCCATTTTTCAACACACAACAAGTGAGACTGCCGCTATGCAAATGATCCGCCGCACCCTTCTTTCGACCTGCGTGGCCGCCATGGCGGCTGCTTCGGCCGGGCCCCGCCTGGGCCCAACACAGGGGGCGCAGGGGGG
>NZ_BBRU01000340.1:0-492 GCF_001431085.1 Candidatus Symbiothrix dinenymphae | reverse complement strand
GAAGAAGACGATCTTTGAAAGATTTCCATTAATTACGTAGTACAAGAACAACACTTGTTTGATTGTCATTGCGGGCTTGACCCGCAATCCCATGAAGATAGGTGCTGGGTAAAAAAGAAAAGAACCTGTCAATTTAGGAATAAGAGAAAAAGGAATTAAAAAAAAAAGAATAACAAAGAAGAGTTTGATCCTGGCTCAGGATGAACGCTAGCGATAGGCCTAACACATGCAAGTCGAGGGGCAGCACGGGAGCAATCCTGGTGGCGACCGGCGCACGGGTGAGTAACACGTATGCAACCTACCCATAACTGCGGGATAGCCCGTCGAAAGACGGATTAATACCGCATAACACAGGGGCTCCGCATGGAGATATTTGTTAAAGATTTATTGGTTATGGATGGGCATGCGCAGGATTAGGTAGTTGGTGAAGGTAACGGCTCACCAAGCCATCGATCCTTAGGGGAACTGAGAGGTTAATCCCCCACACTGGTA
>NZ_BBRU01000339.1:0-494 GCF_001431085.1 Candidatus Symbiothrix dinenymphae | reverse complement strand
GCCTCGGTGGGCGTGAAGATGCCGAAGCGGATGCCCACCACGATGAGCACGATCAGCATCAGCGCGGGAATCGCCTTGAAGCTGTTGATCCAAATCGTGCGGCCGTCAGGGCGCGGCTCGGTGGAGCGGTAGTCGCGCTTCCTGCACACCCACCAGTTCACGGCGGCCATGGCCAGCGCGATCAGGATGCCGGGTATGAAGCCGGCCATGAACAGCCCGCCCACCGACACGTTCTCATCCTGCAGCGCGTAGATGATCATGCTCACCGACGGCGGAATGATGGGCCCCACGATGGCCGTGCTGGCCGTCAGCGCCGCCGCGTAGGAGCGCGCGTAGCCGGCCTTGTCCATCATCTTGACCATCATCGAGCCGGGGCCGGCCGCATCGGCCAGGGCCGAGCCCGAAATGCCCGAGAACAGCGTCAGCGACAGCACATTGGCATAGCCCAGGCCGCCGCGCAGATGGCCCACGAACTGCGCTGCAAAGCGCAGCAG
>NZ_BBRU01000338.1:0-495 GCF_001431085.1 Candidatus Symbiothrix dinenymphae | reverse complement strand
CAAATTGGCATTGACCACATTATTTGTCCAGCGAATAAAACCCAAGTCGGTGATGGCTGCCGACAGTTCCAAATTGTACAAAGGGCGGTAAGTGACACCCAAATCGATGCCAAACCCCTTGTTGGCGGTCAGCATCTCTTTGATAAAATCCCCCATGGGGAGTTCCCCCGGTCCGTTTCCGAGTTTGGGACCATCTGCTATATTCTCAAAATCGGGATAGTAATTACCGTTTTTGTCCGGTTCGGTGTTTTTAACAGTGCCCACTATTGATGGCAACGACATATATAAGCCGCCGGTGCCGTTGAGCGACCATTGAGTGCCGGAAGCGGTAAGTGTTAAGTCATCAAAATCGGTATGCACGTTTGCCTGTCCCATCAGGTATTTCAGTTTGGCTCCTACCGTCACTTTGTTGCTGAGTTTGCGCGACCAGCCAAAGCCCACTTCCGGGTATGCCATGGCGCGCGCCCCAAAGTGTGTAAAACCAAAAACCTTTTG
>NZ_BBRU01000337.1:0-496 GCF_001431085.1 Candidatus Symbiothrix dinenymphae | reverse complement strand
TTTCTTCCGGGCGGCAGGTCCTCTGGTCTCGACCCGTTTTCCCGGACCCTGGCCGCGGTACAGCGGCGGTCGGTATTTCGGCAGCGGACCGCGTTCAGGCGTAGAAGCCGGTAGCCCCGGCCAAGTCAGTGTTCGCTTTACCAGCGGTATCTCTGGCTTCATCACATTTCCAGGTGAGCCTGAGGTCGCCATATCTCGTTTCAACTTCGGCTACCCCGCCGTGGCATCCAGCCTGCGCGGAATGTGGACGCTGACTTCGTTCGGCAGCGAAGGCGTTTTCTCCGAAGTCGTGAATATGCAGCTGCAGACACCCGCCACGGCGAACGGAAATGGCCTGATGGAAACGGCAGACCGGCTGTTTGGCTGTGAACACCAGATCCGGGGCAATCTGGCGGGCGGCGTGCTGTGCGTGAAGATCACCAGCTCTGGCCAGTTGCTGCGTTCCTACTACTTCGTCTACAGCGTGAACGAGGGTGAAGGCAGCTCCCGCACCAAT
>NZ_BBRU01000336.1:0-496 GCF_001431085.1 Candidatus Symbiothrix dinenymphae | reverse complement strand
CATTGACCCTGATGTCCCTCAAAGCGTGCCTTATGGAGGTAATCAAACCTTTAATTTTTACAAAAGTCCCGGGTACAAATTCCATGAGGTTCGACTCAATGGTAATCTAAATAGTCAAGCGATTGTTGATGCCGGTAATGTATCTCCCGAAACGGTTGGTACCTATACCTTTACGAATGTGAGCAATGATTCCACTATTCAGGTGTCCTACACAACTATACCCTATAGTGTCAGCTATAAATTGTCGGAATCTGAACTTGGTGGCTATCAAGATGCTTTAAACCCGGAATTGCCGGACCCCGAAAATCCAACGGAGTACAATGTGGAATCCCCTGATATTCCGCTGCGAGACCCGTATAGGCGCGGCTACACGTTCATCGAATGGCGTGCGGTGGATGTGGCAGGAGCGAAGACAGATAAAATCGCTCACGGTAGCATTGGAGATAAAGTCTTTTTCCCGAAATTTGACAAAACGCCCTACAAGATTACCTATTAT
>NZ_BBRU01000335.1:0-7057 GCF_001431085.1 Candidatus Symbiothrix dinenymphae | reverse complement strand
CCATTGGACTGACAAATCGCCACCATTTGCCCAACGAGTTTTTTTCCGTCCTCCGCCCCGAAGAGGAAACCGCCCTCATCCCCTGTACGTGGCACCAAAGCGGCATCAGTTTTTGGGGAAGTGCCGCAAATTGGCACTACAACGCTATACTTATCGCCGGTTTGGATGCCGAGCGGTTCAACAATGCCAACTGGATACAGGGCGGCGCGACCTCGCCCTACGAGTTTGAAATTGCCAACTCCTACGCCGGTGCTTTTCGGCTCGACAACACGACAATACCCGATTTGAGGCTCGGCGTGAGCGGTTATTTCGGCTATTCTGCCCCCAACAGCCTGAAATGGGAACGCTACAAAAACGCAGGTGCCGACGGCGAACTCATGCTCGGCACGTTTGACGCCACTTACAAGGCTCACAACATTTGGGCACGTGCCAATGTGCTCTACGGGCATCTCAACGATTCCTACACCATTTCCACCATCAATAAAAATCTGCCCTCTGCAAGTCCGTCCCCGCGAACAAATATCGCATCAGATGTGCTAAGTTATTACATAGAAGCAGGTTATGATGTGTTTGGTTTGTGTGAGAGAGCAAAAAACAGGAACGAAAGGCTATATATATACGGTCATTACGGCTTTTACGATTCAATGTACAAAACGGACAGAGATATTCCCGCCAAAGGCTGGAGCAAAAAAACAATTTTCAGCGGAGGCATCAATTACTACCCCCTGAAAGAGATTGTAATAAAAGCAGAATACGCTTTTCGTCAGTTAGACAAGCCGTATAACAATGAGCCGACATTGTCGCTGGGGGTTGCTTATGCGGGATGGTTTAATTAACAATTACGAATTACGAATTAAAAATTACGAATTAAAAATTATATAATAATATGAATACAAAAAAAATTTTACTTTTGACCGCTTTTTTGGCGGCATTCACATTCACATCTTGCGATGATGACGACAAAAATCGCATCGCTGGCAATGATGAATTGTATCAATCCATTTTGATGGAGTATGTCGATAAAACGATTGTACCCACTTACAAGTCGTTGGCGGAGGCTGCGTTAGAGATGCGCTTCGCTAATTCGGCTCTGAAGGCTTATGCTTCGGACACGCACATGCAGCTGGCTTCGGCTGCTTGGATGAAAGCCCGCATTTTGTGGGAAAAGAACGAGGCATTTTTGTTCGGTCCTGTGGGCGAAGATGCTTTGGACATTGACGGGCACATTGACTCTTGGCCCCTCGAACTGTCGGAAATTCAACAGTCCATTGCCGCCGGTGCCGGAAGTATCACGGGGCGCGATGCGTGGAAGTTAGATCCCGAAGTGATTGGGTTTCATGTGACGGAATATCTGCTCTATCGGGATGGTCAGACACGCCCTGTAGCCGAATTGACTGCGGAAGAGTTGAACTACCTCATAGCAGCCACCGATGCGCTGGTTTGGGATTGCGTTCTCGCTTATGTGGCTTGGGTGGGTTTGGAAAATGTGTCGGAGGAAATGCAAACGGTTTTCAATGAAAATCCGGACGTTGTGGCACATTTAGACAATAATCCGGACTACAAAAATTTTGCCAACAGACTGAAAAATGCAATCGGCTATCCCTCTTTCAGTGATGCCTTGAGCGAAATTTTTACCGGATGTGCCGAAATTGCGGGCGAAGTGGGCGCAACGAAAATAGCATCGCCTTACAGTACCGGCAAGACGGAAGACGTGGAATCGTGGTACAGCTGGCATTCGCTTGATGACTATCAAAACAACATCCAAAGCATCAAAAATGCCTATCTGGGTGGTGTGGATGACAACACGCGTACAACTACTTCGCTCAGTAAATACGTTACAATGAAAAATGCTGCGTTAGATGCGAGCATCAAAGCAAAAATTGAGGATTGCATCGCCAAAATTGCAGCGATTGGCGCAGGTGGAAAATCCTTTTACGAGGTGGTACGCTACCACAGCAACGAAGCGCAAGTGAATGCAGCCGTTGAAGCCTGCGCCGAATTAGAAGATTTATTCAGTTCATTAAACGATATAATATGAAAAAGAAAGTTATTATTTTAGGAAGTGTGTTATTGGGATTTTCGTGCGCAGACGACAAGGAGCCGCTGCCCGAAAATACTACACCGAAGAAGGAATACAGCGAAACCAATGCCGAGTGGTTTCCGGGTGGCGAAAAAGGCACATTGTTTATCGCCAATTCCAAGTCGTATCGGCAGCCGATGCCATTTATAGATGACGATGCCACTCTGTATAAGCAGTTTATGCGCGGTGAGCGGCTGTTTGAAAAGAGTTTTGTAGCCGAAGCGGGCACTGCCTATTCGGGCTTGGGTCCAACGTATATCCGCAAATCGTGCATCGCCTGCCATCCCAGTTATGGCGGACGAAGCAAGCGGGTGGACGAATTTGACACCAACGACAGTCGCAACGGCTATCTGTTGATGATTTACGACCCCAACACACCCAATTTGGCATTGGCATCCCAATATTTTACGGGAATGACACAAACACGGGCAGTAGCACCATTCAAAGCCCCGATTAACGAGGCAGGCATCCACCTCGAATGGAAAAATTATATGGATGAACATGACAATAAATACGCGGATGGAACGCCTTACAGTGCAGGTACGTCCTACGAAGGCACCTTGATTTACCCTGTCGTAACAGTCGCTCAGGAGGCAATCTTATTTCCTGATTTTGACATGAGCAAACATGCGGCGAGCATTGAGGCAACAATCGGCATCTATGGTGTGGCTCTGTTAGATGCCATTTCTGACGAAGACTTGCGTGCCGAACATGCCACACAGCAAGCTCGTCCCTATTGTAAAGGTATTATTGGTGCCGATATTGACGAAACGGGGCTAAATCCCTACTATCCGGGCATACATCCCGGACGGTTTACCTACCTCTGCACCCGCGCCACACTGGATAATGGTCCCGGCTCGAATGCTATGTGGAATATTACCAATGTGACGCGTCCTAACCGCCGGTATCACTATATTACCGAAAAGTATTCCAGAGCGATGTCGCAAGACCCCGATGTGCAAGCGGCATTGGGGCAAACGGAAGAAGAAATTTTTGCCAATCTGATGTCCAAAGAATTAACACCGGAAATGACGATGGAGGATTATGAGGCTTTTATGGTCTGGCATCGCGGATTGGCAGTCCCGGCAGCGCGGAATTTAGACAGTCCCAAGGTGCAACAAGGCAAAACGCTCTTCATGGAGGCAGGCTGTGCCGCGTGTCATCGCCCATCGTGGAAAACTCGCAGCAATTACGAGCCGATGCCGCAACTGTCGGATCAAACAATCTATCCCTATACCGACCTCCTGCGCCACGATTTGGATATGAAGGAGCCGGGAAGAGTGAAAGTATGTCGCACAACGCCTCTATGGGGTAGGGGACTGATGCCCGCAGTGTCCGGACATTCCGACAAACTGCACGACCTGCGCGCCCGCAACTATGAGGAAGCCATCATCTGGCACAACGGCGAAGGCAAACCATCGAAAGAAAAATTCCGTGCAATGTCGAAGGAAGACAGGGAGGCTTTGGTCGCGTTTTTGGAAGCAATTTGATTTAGAGTTTAGGGTTTAGAGTTTGGAGTTTAGAGGTTGTATTATGACAGTGATGTGGTTTGTTAGATGGGTGCATTTGGGGTTGCTGGTTATTGTCCTGACTTCGTCATAACATAAATTAACATTTCCATAAAACACTGATAATCAGCTAAAAAGCGATTTTGCGACACCCATTTTGGGTGTCGCGCCCCCAAATTTCATTACCTTTGTTCTGGAAATGTACGTGCGCAGGAAGCCTAACCGGTCGGGCAGCACAAGCGTGGTGGTGGTTGATAAGTCACGCGGGCAGTTGCGTTACCTTACCACCATCGGCACAAGTTCGGATGAGGGCGAGATAGTGAGTTTATGTCACCAAGGCAAGGATTGGATTAAGGGCAGAGAAGGACAAGGTGATTTGTTTGTTGCGCAAAAAAAAGCGGATTCAGAGAAACAACAGATAGAATCTCTATTGTCCAATGTCAAGAATATACTGCCCAACGGCATTCAACTGCTTTTGGAAAAAGTATATCGGTCGGTTGGTTTTGATGCGATAGAAGATACCATACTTCGCCAGTTGGTCATAGCCCGTTTGAGTCAACCCATGAGCAAGTCGGGAACCGTTGAGTATTTGAAGTCACATTTTGATGAAGATATTGATTTGTCTAAAATTTACAGATATTTGGACAAGTTATATAACACACAGCAAAAAAAGATACAGCAAATCAGTGTGGAACATACCCGTCGCATTTTAGGCGGCGTGATAGGCATTGTTTTTTACGATGTTACCACGCTCTATTTTGAGACCGACTATGGGGATGACCTTCGTGCAACGGGCTATTCCAAAGACGGCAAACACAATCAGCCACAAATAGTACTGGGGTTGTTGGTAAGCCGCGATGGTTATCCGTTGAATTATTCCATTTTTAACGGCTCACAGTATGAGGGTCGCACCATGATACCGATAATTGATGATTTTGTTGTCAGGTTCAATTTGAAAGAGTTTGTCGTGGTAGCAGATTCGGGGCTGATGAACGCAAAAAATATCTCCCTGTTGGAATCAGCCGGTTACAAATATATAATAGGAGCAAGGATAAAAAACGAAAGCGAAGAAATCAAGCGATGGATATTATCCCGACAAAAACAGGATGGAGAGTTTCATGAAATGAACAAAACGAAAACATGCCGTCTGATTATTAACTATTCGGATAAACGTGCCAAGAAGGATGCCTACAATAGGGACAAGGGCGTAAAACGCCTGAAACGGGACTATGGTAGCGGGAAAATATCAAAGGAGAACATAAACAAGCGAGGGTACAACAAGTTTCTTGAAATCAAGGACGATGTCAGTGTCAGTATAAACGAAAGCAAAATTACCGATGACGCACAATGGGACGGATTAAAGGGTTACATCACCAACACAGCTTTGGAGGCACAGAATGTTTGCGAGCAATACAAAGGTTTATGGGTGGTGGAAAGGGCTTATTGAGTTACTAAAGGGACGATAGAACTGAGCCCCATGTTTCACTTTACCCCGCGCCGCATAGAGGCACACGTTTGTATCTGCTTCGTTGCGTATAAAATTTATAAAGAACTCGAACGTCTGCTGAAAGCAAATCAAGTGAATATGAGTGTGGACAAGGTGCTCGATGTAGCAAAGACGATAGCAACAATAAGCATACAAGTACCTTTGACCGGAGAAACCATTACGAAAACCATGTTCCTGACTCGCCTACATAAACTCATTGAGCCGCTGTTCAAAGACGACTTCTATGAAAAATGATAGCTTCTGCCGACATTCCATCTCCTCCTCCGGAAAAATATTACCCCCGCGAGAATCGAATGGCTCTGAAAAAAAACTTCGCGCTTCAAATATCCGATTCTCATGGGGTTAAATCAATTTTGGGTGTCGCAATGACGAAGTCAGGAGTTTAGAGGTTGTATTATGACAGTGATGTGGTTTGTTAGATGGGTGCATTTGGGGTTGCTGGTTATTGTGATTGGGGCTTTTGTTACCTTTTTTGTGGGGGAGCGTGGCACTATGCACTTGCGACAGGGAGAAATAGCCGATTTTTTTATATTTCGGAAGAGCGTGCTGAGAAGCAGGCTCTTCCTTTGCCATTCTGGGCATCATCGGCATTTGTTCAAAAAATAGCCATTGCAGGCTTGCCCCGTGTCATTGCGCGCTGGCATTTCTCGCCGTTTTGATGACATTCTTCGGGGTGAGCTATTTTCTGGGTGGGGTGCATAGTTATGTGTAGTCGATTATATGCAATCTATTGACTTTGAATAAGTTATGAAGATAATTCTTCCATCCTACAAGCAATCTCTTTCCCCACAAATGCCACTCCCAGCAATGCGATGCGCTTGTTCTCGCCCGCATAACGCTCATAATAGCGGACTTCGCGAATTTGTGCCAATGCTGTGTCTAATAATTTGGCTGTTGTAGCGGCGTTGTCTGCAATGTCTTTACCGCCATCACTTGCAGCATCTTTATCGCCGTCACTTGCAGCATATTTCACTTCGGCAATCACAACCCGCTCTTGCCACGTCCACACGGCATCTATTCGCCCTTTGTCGGTGCACACTTCGGCATCCGGCTTGAAGCCTAATGCATTCAGCCACAGCAGCAACATGGAATGATAATATTTTTCATCGCTGCCCCATAATTGGTAGGGAATGCGCGCAAACATGGCTTGCAGGCTGCGCTCAAACTGTTGCGAATCGCCCGACACAAGTTGCCGCATCATTTGTCGGCATCCCTCGTTCACTTCCGGCAACGAAATTTCGGCATAATTGGCTAATAAATGGCGCGTTAATGCCTGATTGACCTCCTCGTTGGGAACACCCAGCGTGTAGAGCATAGTTACACCAAACGGGTCTTGTTCCTTCTTTTTTACTGTCAAATAGCCCGTTTGAAACATCAATATGCGCGGGTTTATCGTCTGAATATCAAAACTGTCGAAGTCTGTAGCCTCCATCTGAAATGGCACCATCAACGACTGCACATCATTGTGTTTTTTTAGAATATTGACTATAAAAGTGGGGCTACCGGTTGAAAACCAATGGTCTTTAAACTCTTGTATATCGAAAAGCAACAATGTTGAAAACGAATTATATACAAAATTGACACCATCCCACGAATAGCCATCGTACCAGTATTTGATTTTCTCTATTGTTTGCTGTTTGGTCAGTTCTTCCTTTTGGCTCATCTGTTCAATATGGGGGTCAAAATAGGATTCTAACTCTGCCTGTGTATAGCCGCAAATGGTGGCAAATCGGGCATCAAGCGTAATGTCGCGCAGATTGTTTAAACCTGAAAAGATGGAGACTTTGGAAAATTTGGATACGCCCGTGAGAAATATGAAGTGCAGATGCTCATCGGCGGCTTTCATCACCTGATAGAAATCGTGAAGAATGGCACGATTTTTGTCAGCCTTTTCCAAATCGTTCAAATGGTCGATGATGGGTTTATCATATTCATCAACTAAAATGACTACTTGCTTGTTTT
>NZ_BBRU01000334.1:0-32548 GCF_001431085.1 Candidatus Symbiothrix dinenymphae | reverse complement strand
ATCGTACCCACCAAGGCCACCCGTAGGGAAACTTTATGTGTGGTTCTACTTACAAGATGGCAGTCGTTTTGAAGGCGAATTTCTTTCAGGTTCAGGTTTGATAGTCAAGCCGGAAGACCCTGTACGCGATGGATATGTTTTTGGTGGTTGGTATAAAGAAGCTGCGTGCATCAATGCATGGAATTTTGAAAGTGATGTCTATCATATTTGGCTTGCCAATACGTTATACGCCAAGTGGACAGAGTTAGATCCGGACCCACCAATATTCGCAGGGGGATATAATGTGTGGTTCGACTTACAAGATGGCAGTTATTTTGAAGGCGAATTTCTTTCAGGTCGCCTGATTGCCAAACCGGAAGACCCTGTACGCGATGGATATGTTTTTGGTGGTTGGTATAAAGAAGCTGAGTGCATCAATGAATGGAATTTTGAAAGTGATGTCTTTGTAATCAAAGATCATCGGTTTGCGATTAGGTTATACGCCAAGTGGACAGAGTTAGATCCGGAAACACCGGAAGTTCTCGAAACGGATGAAGAAGACACGCATGAAGAACCGGAATGGATACCGGAACCACCAGAGCCATACGAAGGGGGATATCATGTGTGGTTCGACTTACAAGATGGCAGTTATTTTGAAGGCGAATTTCTTTCAGGTCGCCTGATTGCCAAGCCGGAAGACCCTGTGAGCGATGGATATGTTTTTGGTGGTTGGTATAAAGAAGCTGAGTGCATCAATGAATGGAATTTTGAAAGTGATGTCTTTGTAATCAAAGATCATCGGTTTGCGATTAGGTTATACGCCAAGTGGACAGAGTTAGATCCGGAAACACCGGAAGTTCCTGATGCGCCAACATCGGAAGTACCGGAAACAGCAACACCTGAAGTTCCTGATGCACCGGAAGTACCGGAAGTACCGGAAGTACCGGAAGTTCCAGAAGCTCCTGATGCACCGGAAGTGCCGGAAGTGCCGGAAGTACCGGAAGTTCCTGATACACCTGAAGTTCCCGAAGTTCCTGATGCGCCAACACCCGAAGTTCCGGCCATTGTTGAAGACAACAGCGTTATCATCACAGAAAGCGAACCGGCCGGGAGCAATCATACCGGAAGCATCAACTTTAGCATACCGGCGTCCTTTTCTAACATCAATTTTGCAGGCTCTTTCCATGCTGAATTGCCCGCCGGATTAAGTTTGGATGTGGCACGAACAGCATTGGATGCCGACCTTGTTGCGGATTATAACTTAAATATATCCTCTCTGGCAGGCGGAAAATGGTTGTTTGAAATCACGCCAAAGGCAGGATTGAAAAGTGCACGATTAAGAAATTTCGTGGCACAGACAGGCTCACGCAATATTGTGAATATCATTTACACCATTGCAGAAGACTTTGCGGAGGGCTCTTATAATGTGGTAATTTCCAACCTGAAATTGGATTTTGCTGATGAAAAAACAATTGCGAAAAAAAGCGTTATCGTGCCGGTGAAAGTTGCGTATGAATATATATCACCAACCACACCGCTTATAGAAACTTTTGAAACCGGCAACGGCACCACTCTCGCCGGTTGGACGTTTGCAAACGGCAATCAGACCAACAAATGGCATGTAGGCTCTGCAACCAACAAAGGAGGCAGCAAAGCCGCTTACATTTCCAACAATGGCAACAGCAACGACTACACTATAAATAGCTATAGCATGGTACACCTCTATCGCGACATCACGTTCCCCGCTTCAACCAACGAATATACGCTTAGTTTTGATTGGAAAGGTGTTGGAGAAAAGGATATTGATTATTTGGCTGTCTATTTAGTGGAAACTTCTACCAAACCGGCGACCGGTGCGCAACTGAGTGAAGTTCCGCTGGGAACCTACAATCTGTCCGGTTCATGGCAAAAAGCGGTCATTGCTCTACCAACACTGCCGGAGGGTGCCACAAAGCGCCTGGTATTCACTTGGAGAAACAACGGCATGGTCGGGACACAGACTCCTGCTGCGATAGACAATGTGGTCATTTCCACGCTTGCAACCTATTCAACCGCCGGCGGCGATGCCACCGGCATCGTAGAAACATTGCCGGCAACGTCTTTACAGCCATATCCCAACCCCACGTCTGATGTTGTTTATATCAACAATGTTGATGGCGCGGAAGTGAGGGTATATAACCTCGTTGGTATGTTGCTGCACCGCACGACCGGTAGCCGCATAGATTTGTCAAACGAGCCCAATGGTGTTTACATCTTGCGAGTGGGCGGACAAACCTTGAAAGTGGTGAAAAAATAATCTGATTAGAAGATGATGATAAGAAATGATACATATCAGATAAATGCTCCGGCTGCTAAAGCAGGTATGAGAAAGTTATTTATTCTTATCATTGCCGCCTTGTGCAGCACAAATATTGCCTCTTCCGCTTCGCTAAGTAGCCTTTCTGTGGCCGGGTATAGTCTTTCGCCGGCTTTCGGTACGGACATAACCAACTATTCACTCACCATAGATGAAAAAGATAGCGTTCATATTGCAGCCGAGGCTGCATTGCTTAATGATACGGTTGCGGTGAGCGATACCGGAACATTCATTTTGAATTATGGCATAAATACATTTCTCATCCATGTTACAGACGACAGTGGAGGAGAAGCAACCTACACGATAACTATACAACGGGGAGTTTATACAGTAACATTTGCCGACACGGGTTTGAGCAACATAGCCACGCAAACCATAATTCACGGTACAGCAGCCACTGCACCGAGCCCGCCCGGTCGCGATGGCTACACTTTTGAAGGTTGGTACGACGGCGAAGCAGAATATGACTTCGACACTCCTGTAACCGCCGACCTCACACTCACGGCAAAATGGAAACAAACGCCGGTCATCACTTTTAATGCACTGCCAGTCAAGGTTTATGGCGATGCCGATTTTATATTGACCGCCACAAGTAGTCCATCGCCTGAGCCGATAGTCTTTACCAGCAGCAACGAAGCTGTAGCAACCATTTCTTCAGGCGATATGATAACTTTCACTGGTGCTATGGTAACTATCACGGGTGTAGGGCAAACGCACATTACGGCTACGCAGGCAGGTAATGCAGATTACAATGCCGCCACACCGGTAACGCACACATTGACCGTCAATCCAGGCGAGCAGACCATTACTTGGAGCGCCATCCCATCACCAACTTACGGCGATGCCGATTTTTCTTTGCCGGACACGACCAACAGAGGATTGGTGATTGTTTATACTTCCGACAACCCATCTGTGGCTACCGTTACGGATAATCAAGTGCACATAGTCGGCGGGGGAACGGCTCAAATTACGGCTACGCAGGCAGGTAACACCAATTACAATGCCGCCGACTCGGTAACGCACACATTGACTGTCAATAAAGCCGCTCAGATCATCGTCTGGGACTCCATCCCATCAAAAACTTACGGCGCTGCCGATTTTTCTTTGCCGGACACGACCGACATGGGCTTGACGATTGTTTACGCTTCGGGCAACCCATCTGTGGCTACCGTTACGGATAATCAAGTGCACATAGTCGGCGGGGGAACGGCTCAAATTACGGCTACGCAGGCAGGTAACACCAATTACGCAGCCGCCACACCGATAACGCACACATTGACGGTCAATCCAGCCACTCAGACCATTAATTGGGGCACCATCCCAACACAAACCTACGGCGATGCCGCTTTTGATTTGCCGCAAAAAACAGATAAAAATTTGAATATCAGTTATGAAAGTTCGAATTTGGATGTAGCCACCACTTCAGGCAACACGGTAATTATCACGGGTGCAGGGCAAGCGGAAATTACTGCCAATCAGGCAGGTGATGCGAATTACAGTGCCGCTACACCGGAAACGCGCACATTGATTGTCAATCAAGCCACTCAGACCATTACTTGGATCGATATTCCAACACAAACCTACGGCGATGCCGCTTTTGATTTGCCGCAAAAAACAGATAAAAATTTGAATATCAGTTATGCAAGTTCGAATTTGAATGTAGCCACCATTTCAGGCAACACGGTAACTATCACGGGTGCAGGGCAAACGCAAATTACGGCTACGCAGGCAGGTAACACGAATTACAATGCCGCTACGTCGGTAACGGACACATTGACCGTCAATCAAGCCACTCAGACCATTACTTGGATCGATATCCCAACAAAAACCTACGGCGATACCGCTTTTTCTTTGCCATCAACAACAGATAAAAATTTGTCTATCAGTTATATAAGTTCGAATACGAATGTAGCAACCATTTCAGGCAACATGGTAACTATCACGGGTGCCGGGCACACGGAAATTACGGCTACGCAGGCAGGTGATGCGAATTACACTGCCGCCGCGTCGGTAGCGCACACATTGACTGTCGCTAAAGCCGCTCAGACCATCGTCTGGGTCACCATCCCATCACCAACCTACGGCGATGCTGCTTTTGATTTGCCGCTCAAAACAGATAAAAATTGGACTATCAGTTATGCAAGTTCGGATGCGAATGTAGCCACCATTTCAGGCAACACGGTAACTATCAAGGGTGCCGGGCAAACGCAAATCACGGCTACGCAGGCAGGTGACACGAATTACAATGCCGCTACGTCGGTAACGCACACATTGACCGTCAATAAAGCCGATCAGAACATCGTTTGGGACTCCATCCCATCAAAAACCTACGGCGATGTTGATTTTGATTTGCCGGACACGACCGACATGGGCTTGACGATTGTTTACGCTTCGGGCAACACAGCTGTGGCTACCGTCACGGATAATCATGTGCACATAGTTGGCGCGGGCACGGCTCAAATTACGGCTACGCAGTCAGGTAACACCAATTACAATGCCGCTACATCGGTAACGCACACATTGACCGTCCATAAAGCCGATCAGACCATCGGCTGGGACTCCATCCCATCAAAAACCTACGGCGATGCCGATTTTGATTTGCCGGACACGACCAGCAGGGGATTGACGATTGTTTATACTTCCGGTAACCTATCTGTGGCTACCGTTACGGATAATCATGTGCACATAGTCGGCGCGGGCACGGCTCAAATTACGGCAACGCAGGCAGGTAACACCAATTACAATGCCGCCACATCGGTAACGCACACATTGACTGTCAATAAAGCCGATCAGACCATCGGCTGGGACTCCATCCCATCAAAAACCTACGGCGATGTTGATTTTGATTTGCCGGACACGACCGACATGGGCTTGACGATTGTTTATACTTCCAAGAATCATTCTGTGGCTACCGTTACGGGTAATTATGTGCACATAGTCGGCGCGGGCACGGCTCAAATTACGGCAACGCAGCCAGGTAATGCAAATTACAATGCCGCCGACTCGGTAACGCACACATTGACCGTCAATAAAGCCGATCAGACCATCGTCTGGGACTCCATCCCATCAAAAACTTACGGCGATGTTGATTTTGATTTGCCGGACACGACCGACATGGGATGGACGATTGTTTACGCTTCGGGCAACCCATCTGTGGCTACCGTTACGGATAATCATGTGCACATACTTGGCGCGGGCACGGCTCAAATTACGGCTACGCAGGCAGGTAACACCAATTACAATGCCGCCGACTCGGTAACGCACACATTGACTGTCAATAAAGCATATCAGACCATCGGCTGGGACTCCATTCCATCAAAAACTTACGGCGATGCCGATTTTGATTTGCCGGACACGACCGACATGGGCTTGACGATTGTTTATGCTTCGGGCAACCCATCTGTGGCTACCGTTGCGGATAATCGAGTGCACATAGTCGGCGGGGGGACGGTGCAAATTACGGCAACGCAGGCAGGTAACACCAATTACAATGCCGCTGCAGCGGTAACGCACACATTGACCGTCAATAAAGCCGATCAGACCATTACTTGGGACTCCATCCCATCAAAAACCTACGGTGATGCCAATTTTTCTTTGCCGGACACGACCAACAGGGGATTGACGATTGTTTATACTTCGGGCAACACATCTGTGGCTACCGTTGCGGATAATCGAGTGCACATAGTCGGCGCGGGCACGGCTCAAATTACGGCAACGCAGGCAGGTAACACCAATTACAATGCCGCTGCAGCGGTAACGCACACATTGACCGTCAATAAAGCCGATCAGACCATTACTTGGGACTCCATCCCATCAAAAACTTACGGCGATGCCAATTTTTCTTTGCAGCCATCAAGAACAGATAAAAATTTGACTATCAGTTATGAAAGTTTGAATACGAGTGTAGCAACCATTTCAGGCAACAGGGTAACTATCACGGGTGCAGGGCAAACGTATATTATTGCCACTCAGGCAGGTAACACCAATTACAATGCCGCCGACTCGGTAACGCACACCTTGACCGTCAATAAAGCCAATCAGACCATCGTCTGGAACTCCATCCCATCAAAAACCTACGGCGATGTTGATTTTAGTTTGCCGGACACGACCAACAGTGGATTGACGATTGTTTATGCTTCGGGCAACCCATCTGTGGCTACCGTTACGGGTAATTATATGCACATAGTTGGCGCGGGCACGGCTCAAATTACGGCTACGCAGGCAGGTGATGCCAATTACAATGCCGCCGACTCGGTAACGCACACATTGACCGTTTCTAAAGCTAATCAAACCATTGTTTCGAGCAGCATATCAAAGACTTACGGCGAAGCCGAGTTTGATTTGCCGGACACGACCAACATGGGATTGACGATTGTTTATGCTTCCGACAACACGTCTGTGGCTACCGTTACGGGTAATCGAGTGCATCTCACCGGCGCGGACACGGCTCGAATTACGGCAACGCAGGCAGGTGATTTGAATCACAATCCCGCCTCGGTAACACGTCTTTTGACTGTTAAAAAGAGCGATTCAGCGATTACTTTTGCTGATTTGCCGATGAAAACGTATGGCAATGCGCCGTTTGCATTGGTTGCCACCAGTATAGCACCGGAACCAATTACCTTTATTAGCAGCGATACCAGCATAGTATCAATTTCGGATACTACGGCAACCATACACAAGGCAGGTGTAGTTTCTATCACGGCATCTCAAGCCGGCGGAGCAGCAACGCGCATTCGCGCATTAACCATCGACAAAGCCACAGTAACAATTACCGTTAATGACACCTCAATGTTTTACGGCGATGCTACGCCAACATCATTTACATACCAATATTCCGGCTTCGTGAATGGTGAAACAGAAGCAGTATTGGATTCATTTCCAACATTTGTTTGTAACTACAACGGTGGTAATGTCGGCGACTATGCCATCAAACCGAACCTCAATCAGAGCTATGGTAATTACAAATTCTCTTTTCAGGACGGAACATTGACTGTAAATAAAGCCAATGCAGGAGTCATTGCTTTTTGGAAAAATGATACAACGGTTACCTACGGCCCAAATTTACGTTTAGAATTACCGAGCAGCACTGACAAGGGGCAGTCTATCACCTATACCAGCGACAATGCAGATGTGGCAACTACTCCGGTCGGTTATGTTAACATTCACAAAATCGGTACGGCTCACATCACAGCAACGGTGGCGGATACGGTCAATTACGATGCCGTGACACCGGTCACTCGCACCCTGACTGTGACCAAAAGTGATGCAGGAGTCATTGATTTTTGGGGAAAAGATACAACGGTTACCTACGAAGTTAATAGTTTAAGCTTACCGAGCACAACAGACAAGGGGCGGCCTATCACTTATACCAGCGACAATGCAGATGTGGCAACAACTTCGAGCAATAATGTTTACATTCACAAAGTTGGTACGGTTCACATCACAGCAACGGTAGCGGTTAATGAGAATTACAATGCTGTGACACCGGTCACTCACGCCCTGACAGTGAACAAAAGTGATGCAGGAGTCATTGATTTTTGGAAAAATGATACAGCGGTTATCTACGGCGAAGTTTCGAGTTTAAGCTTACCGAGCAAAACAGACAAGGGGCGGACTATCACTTACACCGGCGACAATCCAAATGTGGCAACCACTTCAAGCAATAATGTTTCCATCCACAAAGCCGGTACGGTTCACATCACGGCAACGGTAGCGGTTAATGCGAATTACACTGCCGTGACTCCGGTCACTCGCACTCTGATTGTGAACAAAATAGATGCAGGAGTCATTGATTTTTGGGGAAAAGATACAACAATTACCTACGGCGAAGTTTCGAGTTTTAACTTACCGAGCACAACAGACAAGGGGCGGCCTATCACCTATACCAGCGACAATCCAAATGTGGCAAGTACTTCAGGCAATTCTGTTCGCATTAACAAAGTCGGTACGGCTCACATCACAGCAACGGTAGCGGATAATGAGAATTACACTGCCGTGGCACCGGTCACTCGCACCCTGACTGTAAACAAAGCCAATGCAGAAGACATTGATTTTTGGAAAAATGATACAACAATTACCTACGGCGAAGTTAGGAATTTAAGCTTACCGCGCACAACAGACAAGGGGCGTTCTATCACTTATACCAGCGACAATCCAAGTGTGGCAAGTACTTCAGGCAATGTTGTCAACATTAACAAAGTCGGTACGGCTCACATCACAGCAACGGTAACGGATAACGAGAATTTCACTGCCGTGGCACCGGTCACTCGCACTGTGACAGTTACCTCCGTAGCGGTAACAGGCGTAACGCTCACCGATACTACCGCCACACTGAGCATAAGCACCACACAGCAATTCACCACACAGCAACTCACCGCCATCGTGACACCCGCCACTGCCACCGACAAAACGGTGACATGGAGCAGTAGCAACACAAGCATTGCCACGGTGAGTGCGAGTGGTGAAGTAACAGCAAAGGCGGCAGGCACAGCCACCATCACGGCGACCACAGCCGATGGAGGCAAACAGGCAACTTGCATGGTGACAGTGACAGTGTCTGCACCACCGGTAATTGCACCGGTAATTGTAACGTACACCGTAGCGTTCAACTCTCGCGGCGGTAGCACGGTAGCCTCACAAACAGTCAATAGCGGCGCAACGGCAAGCAAACCGGCAGACCCGGAGCGCGAAGGCTACACCTTTGCAGGCTGGTTCTACGAGCTGTCGTATAAAAACGAGTGGTTTGAAAATGAACTAATCACCCGCAACATCACGCTGTATGCCCAGTGGACAGAAGACAGCCCCGAAGAGTCGGCACCCGCCACCGCCATAGAAACGGTTACCGTTAAATTGCAACTGTACCCCAACCCAACGACAGACGTGGTGCACATCAAAAACGCCAACGGCGCAGAGGTGAAGGTATATAACCTGAGCGGCGAATGCCTGCAAAGCACCACCGAAAGCCGCATAGATTTGTCAGCATATCCTAGCGGCATTTATCTGCTGAAGATAGGAGGGCAGACTTTGAAAGTGGTGAAGCAGTAGAGACGTGGCGCGCCACGTCTGTACTCTGACAAAAGGATTGGCAGGATTATCAAAAATCCTGCCAATCCTTTAATCTTGCAAATCCTGATTCAGATTTTGCCATATCAAAAAAAAAGACTAATTTTGTGCGCCGAAAAAAGGCATCATACGAAGAAATATAAACAATTAAATACATATTTACAAAAAATGGCAACATTAGATTTGAGCAAGTACGGCATCAACAAGGACATTCCTGTTGTGTATAACCCGTCTTATGAGGAGCTTTTTCAAGCCGAAATCGACCCTGCAAATCAGGGCTTCGAAAAAGGCACAGTAACAACTACCGGCTCGGTGAGCGTGGACACGGGTAAATTTACCGGTCGTTCGCCCAAAGACCGCTTTATCGTGAAGGACAAAACGTCGGAAAACACGATTTGGTGGGACGGTAACATCAACAAACCCACCACGCCGGAGGTTTGGAAAGACTTGAAAGCCAACACTATCAAGCAATTGAACACGGCGAAAAAATTGTACGTGGTGGATGCCTACTGCGGCACCAACGAAGACACGCGCATGAAGGTGCGTTTCATCGTGGAAGTGGCATGGCAGGCGCATTTTGTGACCAATATGTTTATCCGCCCGTCGCACTACGAATTGGCGAACTACGGCGATCCTGATTTCGTGGTCTTCAACGGTTCAAAAACCACCGACCCCGATTGGCAAAAGCACAATTTGAACTCCGAAGTGTATGTGCTGTTCAACCTCACCGAACGCGAACAAATCATCGGCGGCACGTGGTACGGCGGCGAAATGAAAAAAGGGATGTTCTCTATGCAGAACTATTACCTGCCCCTGCGCGGCATCGCCTCTATGCACTGCTCGGCAAATGTGGGCAAAGACGGCGACGTAGCCATCTTCTTCGGCTTGTCGGGAACAGGCAAAACAACCCTCTCGGCTGACCCGAAACGCTATTTGATTGGCGACGACGAGCACGGCTGGGACAACAACGGCGTATTCAACTACGAAGGTGGCTGCTACGCCAAAGTAATTGACCTGAGCAAGGAAAACGAGCCGGACATCTGGCGTGCCATCCGCCGCGATGCCCTTTTGGAAAACGTGACGGTGAAAGCCGACGGCACACCCGACTATTCCAAGGAAGCCTCGAAGACGGAAAACACCCGCGTGTCGTATCCGATTTACCACATCAACAAGATTGTGTTGCCTTCCCGTGCCGGTCACGCGAAGAAAATCATCTACCTGAGTGCGGATGCCTTCGGCGTGTTGCCTCCCGTATCTATTTTGGACGAAAAATCGGCACAATACCACTTCCTGTGCGGCTACACCTCCAAGTTGGCGGGCACCGAACGCGGCATCACTGAGCCTGTTCCATCGTTCTCACCGGCATTCGGCGAAGCGTTCCTGACCTTGCACCCGACCCAATACGCCGGCGTGTTGGCAAAGAAAATGAAGGAACACGGCGCAAAAGCCTATCTGGTGAACACCGGTTGGAACGGCACCGGCAAGCGTATCTCCTTGAAGGACACGCGCGCCATCATCGACGCCATCATCGACGGCTCCATCGAAAAAGCCCCGACCATCAAAGTGCCAATCTTGAATTTGGTTGCTCCAAAAACATTGCCGGGCGTTTCCGACATCCTCGACCCGCGCACCACTTACGGCGCAAACGTGGCAGAATGGGAAACGAAAGCGAAGTCGCTGGGCGCAAAATATATCAAGAACTTTGAACAATACCTGCCGGAAGGCAAGGATTTGATTCCGTCAGGTCCGCAGTTGTAATCAGGGGATTGCGGGTCAAGCCCGCAATGACAATATGTTAGGGGCGCGGTTTATCGCGCCCCTTTTCATTCATTTTTTAATGAATACCGGATATATTACCTATTTTCCCTCTGTGTTTATCCCGTAGGGATTATAGCTCG
Organism: Candidatus Symbiothrix dinenymphae; assembly: GCF_001431085.1. NCBI lineage: Bacteria > Pseudomonadati > Bacteroidota > Bacteroidia > Bacteroidales > Candidatus Symbiothrix > Candidatus Symbiothrix dinenymphae. The sequence goes on along the minus strand of NZ_BBRU01000334.1, from coordinate 21,250 downwards.
GTAGAAATGGAATACCCTCCCCATTCCTGCATCCCGTAGGGATGCAACCGATTGCGGATGATGTTGCATCCCTACGGGATGCCGTGTGGCGGTGAAGGTTCGCATTTCTACCGAGCTATAATCCCTACGGGATTGCAATATAGGTAATATATCCGGTATTCATTTACTTTTTTATTTAACTTCCTCAAAATCAAGGAAAAAGAAAAAGGAAATTCTCCCGAACTCCCTAGATCAATCTTTATTAACCTTAAATTTAATACTATTATGAAAAAACTACGCGCAAAGGTACGGCATATTTTGATACAAGCCAAATGTTTTTCCATAAAAATGTTTAATTTAGTGTTAAATATCATTATTTTTGTTCAATTTGCTGCATTATTCCAAATAATTCGTCCAAAGTGTTAGCGCGAAGCATCGCTATTCGGGTGGGTTTGAAGTCGGGAATGCCCTTGAAAAGGGGGCTGGCGGCAATATGACGGCGGCTGTGCAAAATGCCGCGCCGTTCGTCCAATCGTTCGACACTTTCGCGGATTTGTCGCTGCAAAATAGACAAATAGTCTGCAAATGTTTGTTTTTCAGGCATTTCGCCGTGTTTCAGGTAGTGCTTCACCTCCCTGAAAATCCATGGAGCGCCGATGCTGCCGCGACCAATCATCACCGCATCCACGCCGTAGCGGTCGAATGCCTGTTTTGCCTTTTGGGGCGAGGTGATGTCGCCGTTGCCGATGATGGGAATTTGCATTCGCGGGTTGTTTTTTACCTCGCCAATCAGAGTCCAGTCGGCTTCTCCGGTGTACATTTGGGCGCGAGTTCGTCCGTGAATAGTGAGAGCTGCGATGCCGCAATCCTGCAATTTTTCTGCTAAATCTACGATGATTTTGTTGTCGTTATCCCACCCCAGACGTGTTTTGACTGTTACCGGAACATTCACCGCCTTGACAACCGCCGCCGTAATCGCCACCAATTTGTCGGGCGTGCGCAACATCCCCGAACCGGCACCCTTGACGGCCACTTTCTTGACCGGACAACCAAAATTCAGGTCGATAACGTCCGGATGCGCCGCCTCGCAAATCTGCGCCGCCTCCACCAGCGGCTCCACCTCCCGACCATAAATTTGCATCGCCACGGGGCGTTCCGCGTTCGACACATCTAACTTGCTCTCTGTCTTGTTGATATGCCTAATCAGCGCATCGCTCGAAATAAATTCTGTGTAAACCATATCCGCCCCAAACTCCTTGCACAGCAGGCGAAAAGCAATGTCCGTCACATCCTCCATCGGTGCCAAAAACACGGGATAATCGTCAAATATCAGGTTTCCTATTGTCATCTGTCTATGTGTTTTTGCTAAATTTCCCCCTCATTCTTCCCTAATCGCATCTATCGCCTTGATTTTCAAAGCACGAACAGTGGGGATGGCTCCTGCAATTAAGCCGCTGATTAGCAAGATGATGGAGGCAACTATGGCTGTCCAGAAGCCTACGCGCGGCTCGGCAATGAACATGTTTTCTGCTTGCTGCACCCAATAGACATCGGCGATGTGCAACGTCAATACCCCTAATGCTAAGCCTAAGATGCCGGCGAGTGCCGTCAGGAGCAGACTTTCCGACATGATTTGTGCTATGATTGTGAGGGGCTTCGCCCCCAGTGCGCGGCGCACGCCAATTTCTTTGGTGCGCTCCTTCACGGTAACCATCATGATGTTGCTCACGCCCACTATGCCGGCTATCAGGGTTCCGGAGCCTACTATCCATATCAGGATGGCGATGCCGATAAACAGGGCATCAAACATGGCGAACTGTTCGCCCATATTGAAGCCCCAGATGGCTTGTTGGTCGGTTGGCGCGATGTCGTGATGCGCTTTGAGCAGCGATTTCATCTGGTCTTCCACAATTTTGACGGGGATGCTGCCCTTTGCTGTGGCTGCCAGCATGTGGATGACATCGCCCTGATTGTTAATCTGTTGCATCGTGGTGAACGGGATGCCGATGGATTCGGACGTGCGCCCGTTGAAACTCATGTCTTCCACGCCTTTCGCCACGCCAATTACTTGATAATAAATGCCATTGACCCGTATATATTTGCCAAGTGGATTGTCTTTTGTTGGGAAAAGTTCCTCATAGACTTTCACGCCGATGACGCATACTTTGCGGTGCTGCTTTATGTCGATGTCGTTGATAAATCGTCCGTGTGTGAGAAATTGGTTCTCGATGTATTCGTAGTTGGAATGCAAACCGCGCACGTTGTGTGTGCCGGCATTATCGCCATAAACCACATTATTGTCGGTGCGCGCACCAAACAGCAGTGGCGACAGCACATCCAATTCGGGGATGGATTTCGTCAGGATGTCTAAATCAGGGTTGCGTATGTTCCACTGCCGCCCCTTCTGGAAGCCTTTGTAAGGCTCGCCGGTGGTGCTGCTGCCCATGATGCAACAGTTGGTGGCGAAGCCTTCGATGCCCTGAAACATCCCCCGCTGCATCCCTTCGCCAAAGCCCATCATCACTATCAACATAAAAATACCCCAAAACACGCCAAAGCCTGTCAGGAAGCTACGCACCTTGTTACGGGTGATTGTAACCCATATCTCTTCAAACCTGTCAATATCAAACATTTTCTATCAGTTACCAGTTATCAGTTACCAGTTACCAGTTACCAGTTACCAGTTACCAGTGACCATTGGACTGGTAACTGGTAACTGATAACTGGTAACTGTTCATTCGTTTCTCATTGCTTCCACGGGTGATACACTCACGGCTTTCCATGCGGGGAAATAGCCTGCCACTAATCCTGAAAATACTAACACCAACATCGCTCCAACGGCAACGGAAACGTCTATCGTGGGGCTTTGAATCGGTGATTCGGGGATGTTTTCCAACACGCCGCTCACTAATTCGCCCAAGCCTACGCCCAAAAACATCCCCAAGTAGCCGAAAACGGAGGTGATAAACACCGATTCCAGCAGGATGCCGCTCAGTATCGCGCGGGGCTTAGCACCCAAGGCTTTGCGAATACCTATCTCGCGGGTGCGCTCTTTGACGGTGATGAGCATGATGTTGCTTACGCCGATGATGCCCGCAATGAGCGTGCCGATGCCGATTATCCAGATGAATGCCGACAAGCCGTTGAAAATGCCAATAAATTGTAAATAGTTTTGCAACTGGTTCCACATGCCGATGGCACGCTTGTCTTTGGGGTCGTAACGATGCACCTTGGCGAGTTGTTCTCTAAACCGCTCCTCGAATTGTTTGTTGGCTTCCTCAGTGTCTAAGCCTTTGATAGTGAACGCAATATCTCCTGGCGACCGTGAGCCTCTGTCGTACAGTGTTTTACCTGTCGTATAGGGGATGTAGGCTTTGGCATTATTGCCCCACGTTTTTTCTTCAAAAACACCTATCACCGTGTAACTTATATAACTTGCTCCCCCTCCGTACTGGAATTTTTTCCCTACGGGGTTTTCATCTTTGAAAAGCACCTCGCGCAGTCGGGCGTTGATGACTGCCACTTTTCGCTTCTCCCTCATATCCAAGTCGTTGAGCCATCGCCCCTGCCCGTCTTTTATCTTGATGCCGTTTATTCTCATGTATTCGGGCGTTACTCCGGTGAAGCCGCACGCTGTACTAAATGTTTCATAACCGGCTGTGAGTCCGACATCCATTATGGGGACTATCTCGTCGGCTTCGGGCACTTTATGCTTGAGTAGAGGAACATCTTTGTCTTCATCCAAGTCGATACGGCGATTTTTAGGCAGCCCTTCATACGGCACCGACATCCAGCGACCCCAATACTGCACACTATTGACAGAGCGCGAACCAAACTGCTTCAACATCCCATTGCGCAGTCCATTGCCGGCAGACAAAAGGATGCAAAACATGAAAATGCCCCACGAGATAGCAAACCCGGTGAGGAACGTCCGCATCTTGTTCTTTTGTATCGTGCTAAATATCTCAATCCAACTTTCCCTGTCAAACATTTTTTTTTAGTTATTAGTTATTAGAGTTTAGAGTTTAGTTTTTTTTCATTGCGGGCTTGAGCTGCAATCCCTTGTTTGTTCTCGACTATTCTTTCGGCTTTTTCATTGCGGGCTTGACCCGCAATCCCCTGTTCGTTCTCGACTATCCGTTCAATTACGCCGTCTTTTAGGTAGATGATTTTGTCGGTGGCATCTGCTACGCTTTGTTCGTGGGTGACTATTATCATTGTCATGCCTGTTCGGTTTACTTCGCGTAGTAATTGTATTACTTCTTCGGAAGTTTTGCTGTCTAATGCTCCTGTGGGCTCGTCGGCGAGGATTACTCTTGGCTTGGCTATTAGGGCGCGGGCTATGGCTATGCGTTGTTTTTGTCCGCCGGATAGTTCGTTGGGGAGGTGGTGTGCCCACTCTTTTAAGCCTAATTGGTCGAGGTATTCCAGTGCGGTGGCGTTGCGTTGTTTACGGTTCACACCCTGATAGTAGAGCGGCAGTGCCACGTTTTCTACGGCATTTTTGTAGCCGATGAGGTTGAATGACTGGAAGATAAAGCCTATCATCTTGTTGCGCACCTCAGCAGCCCGCGTTTCGCTCAAGTCTTTCATCAGCTGACCATTGAGATAATATTCCCCTGTGTCGTAGGTGTCCAAAATGCCCAAAATATTGAGCAAAGTGGATTTTCCCGACCCCGACGCACCCATAATCGACACCATCTCGCCACGCTTGATGTCGAGATTTATCCCTTTCAGCACATGGAGCGGTGTGCCGGTGTTGTAAGTCTTGTTTATGTTGTTTAATTTAATCATTTAACAATAAATCGTGCCATAATTTGCTTTTCTTGGGTGCAAAGGTAGTAAATAGTTATGAGTTGGAAGTTATGCAGGCAACCCCTCATCTCATCTTAAAATAATCCTTTTTCAGCCATCTTGCAAACATAGGGTCTTGAATGACAATGCGTTGTGCATTCACATCAATGATTTCTTTCGACAGCAGTGCTTCTCTGATTTTAATAACATTGCCGGAAGTCCCCAATTTGTATTTTTCCAAAACTTCTTGCGAACTTAAAGCCGTTTCGCCGGACACAACCGCCTTTAGAAAATCAATTTGCTTGTTGCCAAGTGATTCTATCAAGCCCACAAAAAGCAAACTCAACTGATTGATAATGCCTTCATAAGCATCCATAATGATGCTTTCATCGCAATGTTTGTCTGTTCGCAGCCATGCCTGCTGGGCTAACTGCTGCACGTAATAGGAGTGATTTTCAACTAATTGGGCTAACATTCGGGCATCATGTTTCGTGATTTTTTTCCCTGTATCCAGAAATCGTTTTTGTACGAAATTTGCCCAAACAGGATTGCTTATTTTTTCCAAAAACATAATATCCCCAAATTTGTAAAACGGCATCGAAGGGTTTGAAAAAATATCTAACAACATGTGCCGTTTGCTTCCATAAAGGCAATAGCTAACATGTTGATGCTTTTGCCAATGCGAACGTAATTTGCGTTGAAAAGCCAGTGGATTTTCAAATTCGTTAATGCTTTGAAATTCGTCAATACAAACAACGATACGCACTTTTTTTGCTTTAGCAATGGTTTCTGCTAGGTCTAAAATGACATCCACATTTTTATCCAACTCTGCCCAATTGATGCCAAATGAAATTTCTGACACAGAATCCGGAGAAAATGATATTTTGGGCAGTAAATGAGAAAGAAACTGTTTGGCATTTTCGGCTAATTCTTCCCATTTGTTGGAGGTAGATTGCAAAACGGCTTGCGCTAAGGATAAATAAAAATCCATTTCACTTTTTACATTGAAAATATCTAACTCACAGACTTTTATGTTTTTATTTTCTGCCATTATCGCTTGTGCCACACTGTTTACCAATGAGGTTTTTCCCCACCGTCTGGGTGAGATAATGATGGTGTTGATAAGCGACTCAAAATTTTGACGCAAGCGTTTACGCTCTGCCTCTCTGCCGGTAAAGTTCATTGTATCAGCAATTTTGCCAAAAACAAAAGGTGCATTTTCTTTCATAAGAATAATTTTCTGCAAAGGTAAGTGTTTTTTTTCAACTTACCAAATAGTAAGTTACTATTTGGTAACTTACCTTTTAGTAAGTTACCATTTGGTAACTTACCTTTTAGTAAGTTACTATTTGGTAACTTACCTTTTAGTAAGTTACCATTTGGTAACTTACCTTTTAGTAACCAGGCATAATCTCATCCATAACTATTTTATTATTGCCGAACAAATTTTATCACAATAGATTTTTCAACTGTGATGAAGCCATTGGATACTCGCGCCCAAAGCCTTATTCCAGTGTTAATTAACATATCTGAAGGAACTGCATTCGCATGCGAAATAGATGTAGATAGTGATGTATCGGTGAAAATACCCAAAAAACTGCCTGAAAATTGCACATCAGCATAATAGGTCAAACCAAAAGATGGTGTTGTCCAAAGGATTATTTCATTCTGTAATCCACCGGTTAGATCCGGTTTCCAGCGCACCCCCAAGGGCTTTGTTATAAAAGTATGGCTTGCTACATTAGTGAACACAACGAGAGTGTCGTCGGTAAAGAGGGTAGCACCTGCCGTCGGGTCACCATTGTAAAACTCAATCTTTGCGGAATCTACATTCGCCTGCTGAACTATAATTTTGCGCGTTAATCGACCCGCTTTAACGGTGATTTCGGCAGTGCGAATATCTGTCGCATCTGTTGCTATACCGGCTTGATAGGGAGCTACCTGAAATCTTGCAATTTTTCCTATTGTTGAACTATCGCCTGATGCATCTGATGGTATCAACCACGTTGCATCTGATGATGTCATTTCCCACCCACCTGGGAAGTTGGTTTTTATGATTACGGCAGAATCTATTGCCTCTTTTGAAAATGTAAATGAGTTTTGTGTGACTGCCAAATAGTATTGGTCATTCATCACCACATCATCGTTGGGATCGCCAGTGTCATCCCAATCCAGAACATCGGCATCAATGCTTGCTGACTTTGCTGCAAACGCTTGCTCTTTGGTCTCGTAACCGTGTCCGTTGACGGCTTTGATGTTTACTTTATATTGATGATTGCGCAAAATGTCGCGGTATTTGAGACTGTCTCTGTCGATGAAATCAACGCGATAGTAGGTCGTTGGGCTTGTGATTCCGTTGTATTTGCCACCTATCACCAAACACGTTGCTTTCGCATGACTGTTTGCGTTACCAAGTGGGGAGCCTACTGTTTCAAAGGTGTAAATGGCACCTGCAAGATTATTACCCGGTATGCCTGAGTATTCGATGGGACCGAGGGTTGGAGTTACTCCGGTGGGGATGCTCGCGGTTGTTACGCTGTCTTTGTTGCTCACGTTTTTAACAACACTGTCGGGCACTACCTGCCCTGTTGTATTGGTGTTGTAGAGATAAACAATATCAAGGCTGAATGTTCCCGCAGTAGCAGAGGCATCCACATCAATGCGCGCCACCATGCGGAGCAAGGTAATGGGGACGTTTTTAGCACCCTTGTCTTTTTGTGCAATGGTGACAGTGTCGCTTTCACCCCACATGGGGAATTTTCTGAAATCAGAGCTACTTGTGGCATTCCATTTTCCGGGATTTGTTGCAATCAACTTGGAGAGGTCTGATTTGCGATAGATATTTTGGATTATGTTTGTTGTGTCAAAATTGGCTATGACTACAAATCGTTGCTTAATGTCCGGCATAACTACCGCAACTATTTTATTAGTAGTCCTGTTAAACGCTATGTTAGCCTTGTAAAGGAGGGTATCATTCGCCTCATCCGCATCAAAAGCCAACACACTGATGCTGTCCAATGCTTCTTCTTCCGGTTGTCCTATTGCCCGCAATGCCGTTTGCATTTGCCCGGAGATATTCAAAGTGATATGCACCTCCGCTTCGCCATCCTTCACAGGGGGTGAGGGACGGTCGTAATCGACTGTGTCTTGACAGCCTGAAAAAACCAATGCGCCTGAGAGCATCAAACTCCACGCACTTTTGAAAATACCATTTACTCGTTTCATATTTGTCTTTATTTAGTGTTATAAATCAAGTTCTTCGTCCTGAGTCTCTGTTTCCCAAGGAGTAGTAATGTTGGTGGTTATAAAACTCACCGATTTAGCTCCAAAAGCCTCTTCTACGGTGTCATAACCCGCTCCCGTAACATCTTTTATATTGATATTGTATTGATAATTGCGCAAAAGAGGAAAATAATTGTCGCTGCTATTAACAAAATCAACGCGATAGTAGGTGATTGTGACACTACCATTGAAACGCCCGCCAATCACCACACAAGTAGCTTTGTCCTGTGCGGTGTGCGCGACCGCATCACTCTCAAACGTGTAAATTGTGTTCTCCATTAATAAATCGTTCGAAGCCGGATAAACAACATAAGCATCTTTCCCCCGCTTCATTTCCAAACCCGGAGGGATGCTCGGTGCTGTTACACAAACCTCCCCGTTTGCATTTCTACCCACATTGGCGGTATCCGGCACAATCAAACCCGCCGCATTGGAGTTGAACAAATAAACCGAATCAAGTTTGAACTTATTAAGTACAAGTGCTATGTCGGTCACTTTCACATTTATTCGTGCCACCATGCGCAGCAATTCTATGGGCGAATCGTCATCGCCTTCAATACCATGAATGCTTCCGGTTTCTTTGGTGATAACGGCGGGAACACTTTCGCCCCACATGGGCAAAGCCTTAAATGTGGTTTCATCAACATTCCATAGCTCACCTTCGTTCAACGACACTTTCAATTGGGCGAGCAAATTGGATTTTGAAACACCCCGCCGGTCGGTTTGCAACAGTTCGATGATTTCCGCATCGGCATTGGCAATCACCACAAATTGCTGAAGCGTATCATACTTTGTTTCAGCGACTACCACCAAAGTATCCTTATTTGCACCATAGAGCGTCCCCGGCTTGCTATACATGAACGCAGGTTCCATGCCGGGGTCCACTTTAAAAGCCAATACATTAATGCTTCTAATAGCACTTTCGTCGTCATCGGAAATCGCCCGCAAGCCCGACTGAAAGGAGCCCGGAACATGCAAGCCAATGTGCAATTCCACCTCATTCGCATTCAAAACAGCAGAACCAGGCAACGTATCAGACAAAGAATCCCGACACCCCGCCACAACCAACAGAGCCAAACCAACCACATAAATAACCAATCTTTTCATCATAATTCTAAACTCTAAACACTAAACTCTAACTATAGCTCAAGTACAACCTCAAAATCCGAACCATCCGGCTTAATCTTACCCCAATCATTAACACTAAAACTTGCCCCACGCGCTCCTTTCAAGTCAATGACGATGTCAAATTTGTGGTATCGGTCAAAATCAAGCGAATCCGTGTGCGACTGCCGGAAAGATGCCTGAATGAGCGATACCAAACTGATATTGTCCGGCGCACCAAAAATGGTTTGTCCACTCATCGTCACCGTTAAATCGGGTTTTGGGGCTTCCGGCGCGGTCGATAACTTTAAAATGTGCAACTTTGCCGCCACTGTACTATCGGTTGAACTCGGTGATACCCCCTCGATACGATAAAACATATCGGTATTAGATGCTATAATATCATTGTCAAACGAATATTCTGCCTGCTTATCGCGAATTTCAAATTTATACCGCACAGAGCCGGCAACTTGTGCTGCATTTAATCCTGTTATTTTGACATTGATTTCATTAGTCTGCCGGTAAACAGGAATTTGCACCACTCTCGATAAATCTGTCGTAAATTCATAGTTCGTGTTTTTGCCATAAAAGTAGGGTAAAAAAGGACGTGTCGCATCAATTTCGCTGTCGGGCAGATAAAAGCGGTTCCCTGCCTGCGTCTTAGCGGTCGAATCCACCATATATTTATAGGGGTAGGTGGCATCATCTACATCAATATTGTGCCAAACCACAAAATTATAGATATTATTGGGCTTCAAGTTCACATCGGACAGCGTTTGCACCATTGTATCCACCGGATTTATACTGTATGAATTAACGAAAATGCCGGTGGTGTCAAAAATGAACAGGGTTGCATTCCTTCTAACATCTTCCGCAGAAGCGGCGTCCAATGTGTCGCTATACACCAACCGGATATTCAAACTGGCAATGAAACTGCCCGGCGGGCATCCATCCAGCTCGCCATTGATGCACCCTGTGGGCAACAGTGCCAGCACAGCGACAATGGAAAGGAATATGATATGTTTAATGTATTTCATTTTTTCGTATTTGCACTGTTTGTTGTCGGTATCGTGTATTGAATTTTGTATTCCAAACGCCTGATTTTCGGATACACCACATCCACAAAATATTGATTTGACTTGCCTCCATCCAATTCTTTCAACCTCTTTTTGCGTTCGGAAACAGAAGGTAGCTTGATAATTTCGAGCACTTTTTGTTTGTTTGGCACATGGCTGTCGGCTTTGACGAGTGCCTCAAACTTCGTCCAATCTTCGCCCAAGCCGTTAGCCACAATGCGCATGTTCGCCGGAAATTGATATTTTTCTGTCACATAAGCCATCAACTCTGCCGCCCGTCGTTCCGACAACTCCAAGTTGTCTTTCGTGTCGCCCACCGGAGAGGCAAAGGCTTTAATATTCATCCCCACAAGCACCGCTCCCGGAACTTCCCGCACCTGTTGTAGATTTTGAGCTATTTTTGCCAATTCGGCTGCATTGTTTGATAGATTTGGCATGATTTCCGCGCTGCCCGAGTTAAAATACACGTATGCTGCGCCATCAACTGTAATATATCTGAGACCATCATCGGTTTTCGGACGAGTGGGCGCAGGTGTGGGTGCAGGTGCAGGCGGTGACGGAGCCTGTGATGGTGATGGTGCCGGAGCCGGTGACGGAGCCTCTGCCGGAGTCGGCTCAGGCTTAGTTTTTGGCAGTATCAACAATTCTTCATGACCATATTCTTCGCCGCAGCAGGCACTCATATCCTTGATAAGATATAAATCGGCGTTATTCATCCATGATTCGTAGGGGATTTCATCGCTGTAAATGGTAACTTCTTCTACTTCTTTTTGTGTGGATATCACCACCTCACTGGCCAACTCATCTGTTTGGATGCCGTTAAAATTAAGCGAACGCAGATACAGGTTGTTGCGTCGGCTTCCATTGATGATTAGAGGCCGCATTCGCCTTTCCTTTGTTCCGTCTTTGGAACGCAAAGCGGGAGTGAAAACCAACTGATTATCGGACGGTAATGCTATTTTGTGCGGTTTTATTTGTAAATCCACCTGCAAAGTGTTTTTTGTCAATGTTATGGCATGGTTTGGCACCTCCATTGACGTTGCCGTTTGACTGCTTTGCGCCTGCCATTGGCTTTGAGCATCCGCCGCAAACAGGAAAAAGAGCAGAATTGCCGTGATTGCTATATGTGTATGTGAGCGTGTTTTGTGCATCCTGTCCTCCTATTTTATGATGTAAATTAAAGAAAGTCCTGCTTGCGTAGGTCCCAAATAGTTGTTGTGGTCGCTACCTATTTTGTCGCCACAGTCGCGACATCCATACTGACTGTAATTGCTGTAGGCATACCCTATCCCAATATTCGCTTCCAAATTCCAATGCGGGGCAAGGTAAAAATCATAGCCGTAAGACACCCCCAGACCAAACGTATCGCCCTCATAACGAGTGCTAACACCCCGTCCGCAGATATTTGTGCGCGCATAAATGAGGTGAGCACCAAAGAAATGACCTTCATAAGGCTCGCCCACCCACTTGCGAAATTCGGGCTGAACCATCAAAAATCGAAATTTATCGTTGCCCCAAAGCCCCCAAGCATTGTATGTGACAGGCAGTTTCAACGTAGTGTGCTTCCAAAGCGGGTTGAGATGTTTCAGATTGTATTCCACCGCCACATCCACGCTTGAAGTGGCATCATATAGCAAATTGCTGCTCACCGCTATTGTAGGTGCCGTATTATGGAGTACAGGGCGGGCACGCTGAGCCACTGCTGAGCCAACAGCGAGTAGTAGCCAGACAACCAAAACCATTGATTTATATCCCTTTAAGTTTACCATAATGCAACTTAGCATAAACGGGTGCAAAGGTACAAAATAGTTTTGAGTTATACCCATATTGTATCTGAAAATTTATTTGTTGCCGGGATTCAATCCAATAATTGTTTTCTTTTCAATGCCCACTGCGCAGTTGTCTGCATGAGGTGGTTGATATTCATATATTTAGTAGATAGTTTGTACTTCGTCCTGCAAGGTTTTGGGTTAAAATGTTGAGTTCTGCAAGTTCCTGTAAGTCGCGGGTGGCGGTTGCTTTGGTGGTTTTGGCGATTGAAATGTATTTTTTCGCTGTCATTCCGCCTTCAAAGCCGTCTTTACCCGCATCAAGCATTTTGTTGATTACTTTTGTCTGCCGCTCGTTGAGTTGCGGGTTAAATTTGTCGAAAAAATGTGTTTTTTTTACCGAAAACTCCAAAATATCTATTGCATTTTGCTGTGCCTCAATCAGTAATTCTGAAAAATAGAGTAGCCAGCTGTCGATTTCGAGTGTTGACTGTACTTTTTTGAGTTCATCGTAATACCGATTTTTGTCTTTTTCGATAATCTGCGAAATAGACATAATTATCTGTCGTCCAAGAGATTCTGACAAACATTTTTCTATCAGTGCTCTGCCAACACGTCCGTTACCGTCTTCAAACGGGTGAATACTCTCAAAATACAAGTGTGTAATTGCCGTTTTAGCAATAATTTTTTGTATGTTCTCTTTGGTTTTGAATGAGTTATACCACTGAACAAAATTTTTCATCTCTTGCGGAACCTGTTTTGAGGGCGGCGCTTCAAAATGCACTTTTTCCTTGCCCATTGCGCCCGAAATAATTTGCATCGGCTCTTCGCTGCTTCGATAAACACCTGCATTTATGTACTTTGAGTTTGAAAACAACATTCCGTGCCACTGCTTGATTAGTTTTTCGGACAGTTTTGTTTGAAAATTGTTGCGAACATCCAACATCAGCAGGGCAACATTTTCGGCTCGCCTGTCCTTAATGTTTTTTATGGTTGTTGTCAGCCCAAGTTTTTTCAGAAATGACGAGCGAACATCATCTCTCGACAGCATTTCGCCTTCTATTGCCGACGTTTTTATTGCCTCCGAAATCATAATGTCGAGGATTTCGTTTTGCTGTTTTGCAGAATTAAAGGTCTTAAACACGCCAAATATTTCGCCCGAAAGTTCTGCGAATTTCAACGCATTATTGCTTATAATATCTTCATTATAAACAAATTTTGCCCATTTTTCAAATTGCCAATTATACATATTTGAGCCGTTTAATTAAATTTATCGGTGCAAAGATACGACTTTTTTGAGCCGAATACAACTATTTTTCGGCTCAAAGTGATTTATTTCAAAAATATTTTTTTGAAGATTTCGCTTTCTTTTCGATAAATATTCCAAAGTTTTGATTCAAAGTCGAATGCGATTTTGTGCTACAGTTCAGTTTTTCTTATTTTTTCGTCCGTTCATTTACCACTTCTTTCAGGATATTCGTCCCGTTAATTGCTGACGGAAAACCTGCGTAAACAGTCATCAGCAGCATAATTTCTCTTATGTTCTCAACTGTCAAACCAATGTTCAGTCCTGCGCTGATATGAAATTTGAGTTGCGGTTGTGCATTGCCCAAAGCCGTCAAAGCCGCAATGGTGGCTATTTGTCGGTGTTTTACATCCAGGTTGTCCCGTGAAAAAATGTCAGCGTAACCAAATTCAAGCATCAGTTTTACTAATTCAGGCGAAAACTCATCGTAAGCGTTCCTTAGTCTGTCCTCCTGCAAACTATCCAGCTTTGATAATTCCTGCTCGCCTAATTTCAGTCTGTCGGCTTGACTTGTGTCAGTTGCAGTTTTGCCGATGTTGTCGTTAATTCCGTGTTCTTGCCTTTCTTTCAGAACCTCTTTTAACGCGTTCATTCCGTTAATACAACTTGGGAAACCTGAGTAAACTGCCATTTGTAAAATCACTTCTTTGACTTCGCTAATACTGCTTCCTGTGTTCAACGCTCCGTTAATATGCACTTTCAGTTGTGGTTGGGCAGTTCCCATTGCGGTCAATGCAGCAACTACGGCAATTTCTTTGGATTTCAGGTCAAGTCCGTCCCGTGTGTAAATGTCGCCAAACGAATATTCAATAATAAATTTCCCTAAGTCCGGGGAAATGTCTTTTAATCCGTTGATGACTTTTTCGCCGGCTTCACCGTCAATTTCTTTGAGTTTTTCCCAACCCTGTTTGTATCTGTCTGATTGTTCCATTTTCGTTTGTCCGTTAGTTTTCTGTCCGTAACAAAGTTGTCCGAAAAGAAAGAGTAAAATTACGTTTAGTGTCGTTACTTTCATTATATTTATGTATATTTTTCAATTCAAGCATACTATCTCGTTTATTTTTTCTGAAATAACGCCGCAAAGTTACAAATAATTATTTTGAAAATGCGACTTTCAAAATAAAAAACTCATAACTCATAACTTTTTCGTATCTTTGCCCCCAAACTAAAAAAATGATTTTCAAATGAAAAAGACAATGTTGTTATTCAGCGCGGCACTTTTGTTGGTGGCGTGCGGCGGGAAAGGCTACGAGACCGTGTCCAAGACGGACGGGGGAGGGTATGCCTACGAGGAAGTGACGAACGACCCTTACAAGGCGCGCGTTTACACTTTGAAAAATGGGCTGAAGGTGTATCTTTCGAAAAACACGGATGAGCCTCGTATTCAGACGGTTATCGCTGTGCGGGCGGGGTCGAAAGATGAGCCGCGCGACAATACCGGTTTGGCGCACTACCTTGAACACATGATGTTTAAGGGCACGGACAGTTTTGGTACGTCCGATTGGACGAAGGAGAAACTGCTGTTGGACAGCATTTTCAACCTGTTTGAGGCGCACAAAAAGGCGGGTAATCCGCAGGCGCGGAAGGCAATCTACAAGCAGATTGATGCCGCTTCCTACGAGGCTTCCAAGTATGCGATTTCCAACGAATACGACAAATTGGCGGGTGCCATCGGGGCTTCGGGGACGAATGCTTTCACGAGTTACGACCTCACGGCTTATGTTAATGAGATACCTGCCAACAAGTTAGAGCCGTTCATCAAGTTGGAATACGACCGCTTTCTCAATATGCAGCTGCGGCTGTTTCATACGGAATTGGAAACCGTTTACGAGGAATATAATCGCAGTCAGGACAATGGCTATTCGCTGATGTGGAACAAAGTTTTTGCCGGTCTGTTTGAAAAACACCCCTATCAAACGAGTGTTATTGGCTTGCCGGAACACCTGAAATCGCCTTCGATGTACAGCGTGATGGCTTTTCAGAAAAAATATTATGTGCCGGACAATATGGCGGTGCTGATGACCGGCGATTTGGATTTTGAAAAGACGATTAAAATTGTGGATACCTATTTTGGTCAGATGCAGGCGAGTGGCGAAGTGCTTCACAGTGAGCCGATTAAAGAAGAGCCTGTTACTGCGGCAAAGACTTTTGAGATTGCCACGCCCGACCAGGAGCGGGTGATTGTGGCTTACCGCTTTGGCGATGCTAAGTCGAAGGATGCCTTGTATTTAGACCTGATTGGCGATATTTTTAACAATGGAAAAGCGGGCTTGATTGACCTCGATTTGTTGCAAAAGCAAAAAGTGCTGGGGCTGAATGCCGGAGCCGAATCGCTGACCGATTACGGGATTTTCGTCTTTATGGGTACGCCGCGCGAAGGTCAGTCGCTGGAAGAAATCAGCGGGCTGATTCAGGACGAAATTCAAAAACTGAAGGCAGGCGATTTTGACGAGGAACTATTGCAGGCGATTATCAACAACAAAAAATTGAGCGTGGTCAAAATCACCGACAGTCGTCAGGCGTGCTACAATTTTTTGGATGCGTTCATCACTCAGGTTTCGTGGAAAGACTATGTGTCGAAAATCGACGAAATGGCAAAAATAACCAAGGCGCAAGTAGTGGATTTCGCCAACACATTCTTCGCCGAAAACTATGTAACTGTCTATAAACGAACGGGTGAGAACAAGGAAAAAGTGGTGGTGGAAAAGCCAAGTATCACCGCCGTGCTGGTCAATCGCGACAACGAATCGCCCTTTGCCAAAGACCTGTTGGCAATCGAAACCGAACCCATCGAACCGGTATTTGTGGACTTCAAGGAAGCCATCAAAAAGGAGTCGGTCAAAGACGGCATCGATTTTTATTACACCAAAAACGTGTCCAATAAGGTGTATTCGCTCAACCAGTTTGTGGAAATTTCCAACATCACCGACAAAAAATTGGCATTGGCGTTCCGCTATTTGCCCTATTTGGGTACGTCCAAATACACGCCCGAAGCGTTGAAAATGGAGATGTACAAATTGGCGATGTCGTTCAACACCCATTCTTCGGCGGGTCGCTCGTATGTCAACCTCTCCGGTCTGGACGAAACGATGCCGCGCTCGCTGGCGTTGATGGAAGAAATGATGCAGGACGCGGTTGTGAACAAGGAGGCTTATGATAATCTGGTCAACGACATCCTCAAAGAGCGTGCCAATGCCAAGCTGAACAAAGGGCAAATTTTGCGGGGAGGTTTGGTGAATTATGCTAAATTCGGTGCCAAATCGGCGTTTACGGACATCCTGACGGAGCAGGAATTACGCGCGATAGACCCGCAGGAATTGGTGGACATCGTCAAACGTTTTGCCTCCTACAAGCACGGATTTGCCTATTACGGTCCCGACACGCAGGGCAAAGTGCTTTCGCTGGTCAAGAAATTTAAAACGCCGGATGTGTTGCAGGACGTTCCCGCCCGCGTGGAATATCCCGAACTGCCTATGGACAAGCCGGTTGTCTATTTTGCCGACTACGATATGGTGCAGGCAGAGATTTTCTTCTTAGCCAAAGACAAACCGTTTGACCCGGCACTGATGCCCGCCGAAATGATGTTTAACACCTATTACGGCGGCGGCATGAACTCCATCGTCTTTCAGGAAATCCGCGAAGCCCGCGCGTTGGCTTATTCGGCGTATGCCTACGTGTCCAACCCCGCCAGAAAAGGCTTTTCCAACTACGTGCAGGCGTATGTGGGCACGCAAGCCGACAAGATGGCGAACGCGATGGATGCCTTCCGCGAACTTTTGGTCAATATGCCAAGTTCGGAAAAAGCCTTTGAAATAAGCAAAGAAACGGCATTAAACAATATGCGCTCGGAACGATGGACGAAATCAAGCGTTTTCTGGAACTACCTGTGGTTAAAGGATTTAGGCATCGACTACGACCACCGCAAACCGGTCTTCGAAGGCATCCAAGCGATGACCCTAAGCGACGTGCAAACCTATTTCGACCAACACGTGAAACCGGCGCAATATTCCGTCCTGCTCATCGGAAAGCGCGACAAGATTGATTTCAAATATCTGAATAAGATTGCGACTGTGAAGGAATTGTCGCTGGACGAACTGTTTGGGTATTGATGACTTTTTTGTCTGTACAGACGTGGCGCGCCACGTCTCTACAATTAGGTATGATGATGATTTCATTGATTTGTATGATTCAAAATAATCATACAAATCACTGAAATCATTTTTGCAAATCTATTTGTATAATTTCGTCATTGCCTTACCCTGTTTTGCCATTTCATTGCGAAAATCCGGCGGCGAGAGCACCTCAATTTCTGCACCGTGCGACAAAAGTTCCTGCTTGAAGTCGTAGGTGGGGCTGAGGAAATAGCGAAAAATGGCGTAATCGTCAAAAGTGCCCTCCTCTTCCTGCGAATGGTGCAGGGGGAGGGCGCGAAAATACTTGCTCTTCGTGCCAAAAGCCTTGATGCGCACCGTGCAGGGCGGGATATTTTCGTCCACGATGATGCCAAAACTTTGCGCAAAATAACTTTCGGGGTCAAAATCTTTGGGGATTTCAAACTGAGTGTCGGTCGTGCGCAGGTTTTGGATGCGGTCTAAGCCGTAAATGCGCAGAGCATCGTAATAGGCGTTGTAAGCCAGCACATACCAGCGTTGCTTGAAAATTTTAACACAATAGGGGTCGATTTCAAAGGTGTAAGCCTCGTCGCGCCAAAAACTCTGATGGGTGATTTCAATCGTCAAACCGTCGCGCATCGCCTCAATAATCGGCGTGAGAAACCGCTGTCCCGACGGGATTTCCTCAAACAGGATGCGCCGTTTCAACTTGTGGCTTTCGTTGATGAGGTTGTTCACGGCAAACGTGTTGAGCAGCCACGAGCGCACGCCGCCTTTCTCCATATCGTCCTGATTGGCAATGAAATAGACATAGTTGTTGCGCCGGTCGCAGTCGATATTGATGTCGAACAGCTCCTCAATCGCCTGCCGGTGGTTGTGAAACGTGCGCAGAGGCATCTCCTCGCCGCCGCTCATGTCGTTGCGCACCCACTTCCGGTTGATGTCTGCAAGCGTAATTTTCCCCGCGCGGTAGATAGTATCCACCAGCCAAACGTAGCGATTGTAGAGGTCTTTTGCCATAATTATATTGTTTTAATTTTTTTTGCAAAGATACGCATAAAAATCACCCTTTCACCACAGCCAGCGGGCTCAACTCCACTTTAATCTGCACTAAATCTGCCTGAAACGCCATCACTTGCTCGATGTCTTTGTAGGCAGACGCGGCTTCTTCGAGGTCGGATTTGCCTCGGATAGAGTGGATGATGCCTTGCTCGTCTAATTTGCGCATTTCGGCTTCCAAATCCAACTTGCGAATGGCGGCTGAGCGGCTCATCAGGCGACCTGCGCCGTGCGAGCAACTCATAAAACTGTCGGGGTTGCCCAAACCCTCCACGATGTAGGATTTTGTGCCTTGCGAGCCGGGTATGATGCCGATTTCGCCGAGTTGGGCGGAGGTTGCTCCCTTGCGATGCACAATTACTTTACGGTCGAAATGCTTTTCCCACGCGGCATAATTGTGTGCAATATTGATGATTGGTTCATATTCTACGCCCGACAGAACGGCTGAAACCACGTTTTGTATGCGCTCCATCATCAGTTTGCGGTTGGCAAGCGCAAACGCGGTGCAATACTGCATCTCCTTGTAATAGGCGTGCGCCTCGTCGGTCACAAATGGCAGAAACGCCAAATCGGCTTTCGGGTCGATGGTCGAAAAATACATTGCGTTCAGTTTTTTTGCCACCTTATTGTAATGTTCAGCCACCTGCAAGCCCAAATTGCGACTGCCGGAGTGAATCATCAGCCACAAATAACCGTCGTTGCAGCGTTGCAATTCAATGAAATGATTGCCGCCGCCGAGCGTGCCAATCTGCTTGAGAGCCGACCCATATTGCCGCTTCACAATCAGCAATTCGTCTATGTTAAAGTTCTGTGGCATAAGGCTTTCGTCCTGCCGTTCTTTATGGTGGTCAAAACCGAGCGGAACCACTCCGCGAATGCCGCGCATAATCGCAGTCAAATGTTCACGTTGCAGTGTTTCCACGCGGATATTGGTTTTGAGGGCACACATACCACAGCCAATGTCCACCCCCACAGCATTGGGTATAATCACGTTGTCGGCTGCCAGCACCCCACCAATCGGCATCCCATAGCCTTGATGCGTATCGGGCATCAAGCAGATATGGCTCACGGCAAACGGCAAATTAGCCAAATGGCGCGCCTGTTCCAAAGAGCCCTGCTCCGGCTCGTCCAACCACATTTTGATTGGGAGATTCTCTGTTGCTATTACTTTTTGCATAATGTATAAATTAAATTTTCTGCAAAGGTACGATTAACTTGTGCAAAACTGCGGCATAAGTTGAAAAAAAATACTTTTGGATTATTTCACTGTAAATGTCTTTCAACACTTGCACAAATTTGTGTTTTGTGCTGCTATCAGTCGCTCAACCCAGCGTTTTGTTGGCTCTTTGAGTTTGTTTCCCTCTATGCAATGCATCTCTTTCAGATTTGAGCAATGTCCAATCAGCAGGTTGACAAGCCCGTTATCCTCGCAATCTAACACTTGCAGGGCTGCATTTTTTCGCAAATCTCATCTCTACTTGCTTTGAGGAAAAAATCACAGATAGCACCATAAGACCATTGTATGGTTACAGCGTTAAATGTGATTTTGGTGCATACATACTTGTTCCATGTTACCCCCACAAAAATTCTTTTTCTAATATTTTTGTAATTTCTTTGTCTTTGCCATCAGAATAATATTTAGCTGTCCGTCCTGAACTTGGATGCGGAATTGCAATAATTTTTTTACCATTTAAAGTGCCGGTTTTTACGCCATATCCCAATGCAGTTATACCTTTGACATTCATTTTACTCAATTTTCTATAGTCGCTCGTAAAAAAAAGAATGTTTTGGGGATGCAGAATTTCAATGAATTCGTTTGTTTTATTCTGACAATATTCAATAATCTCTTTGGGAAATTTATACAAATCACGTTCTTGGCGCGTATTGAAGTATACCATATTCATTATGGTTGCTTTCTCTAAAGCTGAAAATGATTTTTTAGAATTAAATATAAGTTTAAGGCGATCTCTCAGGGCATATTTCCCTGTCCCCGTTTGGGTAAGAGTATTCACATCATAATACAAAGAATCTATAGTTCTTTTTTTATAGTCTCGCTGCAAATCTTTTGCTTTCTCCTCTAATGCTTGTGAATAAGATTTGAACCCACCCGGATTGATGCCGATTATTAAAATATCGGGATTGTAATTTGCGGGGAGAGGTGTTTGAAACACATAAAAATCCACGTCAATTTGCTTTGCAAATTCATGACATTGGTCACATACCTCTGTTAACCAACTGTTGAGTTTTTCTTCAAAACTCTTACCTTCTAATTTCATTGTTTTTTAATTTAGATATTGCCTCCACTTCATGGCTATCGGCACCTCCATTTATCATTTTTATAAATTATTTCTTTCTGCAATTTTCTGAAACTTTTTGATACACGTATCAATTTCTTCAGCAAGTCCTTCGATAAATCTTTCTCGTTGACGAGGGTCTTTAAGCTTGTTAAAACCTTCAGAATTGAGACTTTCAAAATTAAGGCAGTACTCCGGACTCGGAAGTTTTCTACCAAACCACCATTTAGTACAGTGTCCAAAACCTCCTATTTCGTTCAAACACTCACTAATTTCTTTGTTTTCCTCTTTTTCTTTTGCGCGGCGAAATCCATAATAAAACTCTCTATCAATTTCAATTTTAAAACATACAGATTTAACTTCAAAAGTTAGCCCATAAAATCTATCACTACCTTTTCCACCATCGTAATAATTTTTTATCTTGAGCGCAAAAGAAAAAGAGGAAAACAAAGAAATTAGTGAGTGTTTGAACGAA